>DUZM01000268.1 GCA_013349485.1 Candidatus Hydrogenedentota bacterium
CGCCGACAGACGCGTACGGGCCGTCCCTGCGCCTCGTCAAAGTTCTTGGACCATCTCGAACACCTCCTGCAACGAACCGTTCGCCCGAGAAAGGGCGGAAGGCCGCGAAAGACGAAAGAAAACCCGTAGTCTGTCCCTATGTTTCTCCCCTATGTTTCTCCGTAGTCTGTCCCTATGTTTCTCCTATGTTTCTCGGGAGTAGAATGACGCAGGAACTCCTTACAGTGCTATGCAGACGGACGCTCGTACCTCGCGCCGCTGATGGCAGACGTCGGCCTCAACGGAAGATTGACATCAGAGCCCGGTAAGGGCTATACTTAGGATATACAAAAGGAGGCGTTTCTCATGGTTACGAAAGTCCAGAAATGGGGTAATAGCCAGGGTCTTCGCCTAAGTAAAGCAGTCCTTGAGGATGCCCATCTTTCCGTTGGCGACTCTGTCGATGTCACCGTGCGACAGGGTGAGATCATCGTATCGCCCGTCCACCGGGTCCACGGAAAGTATGATCTGCGGCGTTTGGTGGCACGTATCCCCAAGAACCATCGGCCCACAAGAGTTGACTGGGGTTCGCCTGTCGGCAAGGAGGTGTGGTAGATGCAGCGTTATGTGCCACGGAAGGGAGAGTTCATCGCTCTGAGTTTTGGTCCGCAGTCGGGCCACGAGCAGAAGGGGCGTCGTCCCGCTCTTGTTGTCAGTAACGACCTTTTCAATAGACATACGGGTATGGCTATCGTGTGTCCTATTAGCACGAGACGCCGCGGATTCCCTTTTCACGTGGCTATTCCGGAAGATTCGAAGGTCAGCGGATGTGTGATGGTCGAGCACGTCAAGTCCGTCGATTATCGTTCCCGCAAGGCCAGGGGCATCGGGAAAGCGAATTCAGAGTTGCTCGAAGAAGTGCTGGCCATATTGGACGCCTGTCTCTACTGATAAGCCCAACAAGGGAATGCAGTGGACGCGCGTGGACGCGCGCCCTACGCCTCCAAAAGGGATGGCGGAAGACAAGATGAAGAATAAACGGGAAGTGTCCCGTTTAATATTCGTCTCCGGTACCGGTCGCATTTCATTGCCACGGATGCGGCCCCGGGCTTTTCGCTCTCTCCGGAACGCCTGATGCGTTTAGCGGAACGCGCGGCGCGCATTGGCTGCGAACTGTTTATGCTGGACGACGGCTGGTTCGGCGCACGGCGGAACGATGCTGCCGGACTCGGCGACTGGGTCGTCAGCAGCGCCGTGTTTCCGGAGGGCCTTGAACCGCTTGTCACACATGTTCATGCGCTGGGGATGAAGTTTGGCATTTGGGTCGAACCCGAGGGCGTCAATCCCGATTCGGACCTCTACCGCGCCCACCCCGACTGGGTAATACATTATCCTGGACGTCCTCGCACAGCCGGCAGGAATCACCTAAAACTCGACTACGCCAGATCTGGGACTGTCCCAAGCGGCTCCGCCTGAGGCGGGCAAGCGCGTGGACCGTCCCTGCGCCCGACTCCGGAGTGCAACAAAGTGCCTATATAGATAGGGGCACATGGTCGCACCTCGACCGTAAACGGGTGCACGGTCGATCCCCCGGGCGCAAAAGGGGCAGACTGCGTGGGTGCCCCGGCACATGATCGGCGGGCCCTGGCGTTTTGGGCGCACGCCGCAGGTCTGCAGCAACACGGGGTTGTACAACGGACTTACCCGCGACGTGTGTCCGGGGGCCAGCGGGCACACTGACTGTGAGTTTTTCAGCCGGCGGTTAACGGCTGGCGGGTTCGAGCAGGATGGTCTTGACGCCGAGCCAGGCGTATGCCGGCGCGGCGTTTTCGTCGATGAAGGCGAGCCGGACGCGGCGGCCGCGCCACGGGGTTACGTCGAATTCGGCCGGTTCGAGTGCGGGCGTAGCGACGACGACGGGAAGGGTGTCGAGTACGTCGTTTGTGGCGGCATCGAGTAGCTGTATAGCAAGTCGGCCGGGGCCGGCCTCGGCCGTGGACGTGCCGCCGTGATATCGGAACCGGAGTCGTGCATGTTCGCTGCCGATGGTAAACGCAGGCGAGGTCGCGGGGCCGACGGCCTCTTCACCGGCGGCGGTCAAAGAGTTTAGGGTCGGTTCGTCGAACAAGTGCGACACCGGCGCGATGCTGAATGCGTCGCCGTCGAGTGTCCAGCCCGTCAGCGCGTCGGCGCGGGTCGCGTCGAAGACGACATTGGCGCGGTGCGTTGTTTGTGCCGCCAGGGCAGGGCCGTCCAGGAGGTGCTTGTCGGTTTCCGCAACAACGGCCACGATCCCGAGCGCAGGGTCCGCGCCTATGGTCTCGATGGTGAGCGCGGCGACGTGTTCGGGCCGCTCGAGATCGATCTCGATGACGTTCATGACGGCCGTCGAGGTCCGAACCGCAAGACTCCTGGCCCATAGGCCCGGTTGCGGGAACGCGGGCGGACGTCCCACATCCCAGTCGGACTGCCCAGCGCCAAGCAACGGCAACAGCCGCCGCGCGTCAGGCCGCGCCCCGTGAGCCGTGCTGAACGGCCCGACAATGGACTCCGGCGCCCACCAGTCGAGATCGCCGGGAAAATGCAGTGTGCGCGCGACACTAGCGCCGTTCGCGAGCGTCACCGTAACCCGCGCAACCGGAGCAAAAACGTCGTGGTTATCCAGAAACGGCACGACAACCAGGTAAAATTTCTTGCACGGCTCGTCGGGCGCTGCGATGGTCAGCGCCGGTCGGTCGAGCTGCCGTGAAAGGTACACAAGCGCGCTGTCCGAAACCGTGAATGACACCTGCGGCGCGCCGCTGACTTCGACGGCGTTCTGGCCGGCCAACGCCTCGAGCGGTGGCCGGGCGGCCGCCCAAGGGAGGTGGCCGTAGGCATACCATGGCCGAACCTTGTGCCAGTCAGCGTCCGGAGCCGAGACGTTTCTAGGCAAGGGGACGTTGACGAGGCGGCTCCTGGCGTATTGAGCCAGCGGCTCTGGGGAGGTGAAGATTTCGCGCGCCAGCAGCGCGATCTCGACGCTGCATCCGTCCGGGAACACGACCTCGGCCTTGTTGTTGCCCGGAGACAACCGCGCGATGACGTCTGACGGCATCGCGATCGAGACGGATCGTTCCGCGCGCGGCGGGATCTCGACGGCAAACGGCAACGTCTGGCGCACAGTCTTGAGTTGAGCGGCGCCGGCAACGGCCTTGTCCGTGTTGTTTCTCAGGAGCAGGCGCAGCCCGTCCTCGCCGGGCCAGACCTCGCCGTCGGCGGCCGCTTCGTAACGGGGCAAGACGGTCAGGTCTGCGGGCATCCAGAATGAGGCGCCGTTCTCAGCGGCAATGCGGACGAAAAACGTCCGCCGGGAAAACATCAACTGGCCAAGGCGGCCATAGGAGTGATAGGGTTCGAGAAGGTTCGGCGCAACCGATACGCGCACTGCGCCGGGCACGTCGAACGAAATGCGCTCAAGCACGCCGCAAGGGTCGTCGACGCCGTCAATTGCGCCGTAGGTCGTTCGGACGGTGCACACGCCGCCTTCGGCAATCGAGGCCGGCGCGTCGACGCGGCAATCGACTGGTTCCAGGTTGATCGTCAAAGTCGTCTCGGTGTCCGGCGGGGCATCGATACAGAGCATTTCGCAGGCGACCCCGGGTTCGATCCGATACGCCGCGGGTTGGCCATCGACAAGCACCTCGCCAAACACGCCAGGCGGCAATCGCCAGCGTAAACGCCGTTCGAGCGGTTCCTTGGACCTTATTGTGTATTGGATTCTCCGCTCCTCCCGGCGGTACTCCGCGCAAAACTCGGCGAGTTCGAGTGCGGCCCGGGACCATGCGTCGGGAAACGACGGCGCAACCTCGAGGTATCCTTCGGGGCGATGGACCTTGAGGCCGAACAGGGCCTCGACGACCGTGTACACAAACAGGCCTGCCGGCGGCGAGAAATATGCCGGAGCCCGTTCCGAAGCGATTTCTGGCCACGCGCCACGATGGTTCTCATCCATGACCCAGCGCGCCACGGCGAGAAGCGGGCGATAGGTTTCGTTGCGGAGACCGACTTGGGCCAGGCCGAGGGCGGCCCAGGGTTGTTGCGCCGCACCGGCTTGGACGCCGGTAGTCGAGATCGGGTGGCCGGGGAAGTTGTTCGAGCAGTACGCCTCGCCGCCTTCGCCAATGAAGCGGTCGCGAAGATGGCGGATACTCGTCCAACTGTCCAAGGGATCGAGGGCGTCCCAGATAACGGGGTATATCAGTGTGTGGTACTGGCCGTCACAGCGCAGGACGCCGCAGGGGTCGCGGTAGAACGCAAACCGGCCCAAGTCGGCCTGCCACAGGGCCGTGCGCAACCGTTCTCGAGCGAGCTCGACTTTCGCTTCGCATTCGGCGGCGGTCGCAAGGTCGCCGAGTGCACGTTCGAGCGCGGCCCGGGTGCGCAGCATGTTGATTCCCTCGATGGTCGGCGATGTGCCGTTGAACGGTGTCGAGATGTAGTCTTCCTGATTGCCGATCTGTTGTCCCCAGGCCAAGAGCAAGTCATTATCCGGATCGTTCTCGCGAAATGTCTGCGCTATGACTTGGTCCAGCGCCTCGGCAAACGGTTCGAGCACCGTACCGTCGCCTGTGAATTCCCAATAATGGCGGACCTGCCAAGCAAAGAACTGATTCGAGCCGCCAAAGTCCCGGTGCGTTTGACCTCCCGGGAAAAACTGAGGAACGGCCCCATCCGGCAAGAGATGTTCAGCGGCGGTCAAGATACAGCGGCGTGAGCGGTTTGTTTGCCCGATCCACTCCGCGGCAGCCGTGTGCTGCATGTGCCACAGCGCGAGCCAGTGATGAATGCACTCGTTCCAGCCATACGGCTCGATCCAGTTGTATTCGAGGTTGTACAGCGCGCAGCGAAACGCCGCGTCGAGCACCGGCTCGGGCGTCTCGATGCGGTTCGCGAGCAGCGTGGCATAGTAGTCTTCGACCGCGCGGCGGTGTGGTTCGGGCTCGATACCCGCCAAAGTAGCGGCGCGGGCTGATTCGGCCGCAAACGCGACAACGAGATGCCCGGCCCCGGTTTCGAACCGGGCGGCGGCCGCCTGGCCTCCAGCGTCGCCGGGCTCGAGGGTAAGTTGGCCCGAGCCGGCAACCGCCACGGTAAGCGGATGTCCAGCGCTGCGCAACATGACTGTTCCCGCCGCCAATTCTACGACGTCCCCCTCGGCCCCGACATTTCCATCGGAGATCGGCAGCACGTCAGGTTTTTGGAGCACGCCGCCGCCGCCGCATCGCAGCCCAACAGGCGCGGCGGGGTCGGTTGTGAACGAATAGAGGGCCGCGCCGTCCCATTCGGTCGTGTCGCGTCCGACGAGGAGCGGCACGATCTCGATATCGAGTCGTACGCCGCCCACACGGTACGCGGCTTGGACGCCGCCGGGAAAATCCTCGACCGACTCGAGTGCCGGCCCGCCCGCCCATTGGATTGTGCCGTCAATCTCGACGCCGGGGATGATTTTGGCGAGCCAGTAGACCTCGGTGTAGTGTCCAGGGCCGTCCAAGATATACGTGGCGACGTAGGAATGGCCCTGCTGTTCTTCCGTCGAGACGATCGTGTGATGGCACGCGGCCATCCGCTCGAATGCGCCAAGCCGGCGTAACGGTGCTGCCTCGTCCTCCGAGTATCCAACCGCCGCAAACATGAACAGGACGATCACAACGCAACGCTTCATCTTCGATGCCCTCTTGTGCGCGGCAGACACGATACTGTCTTGGCGTGTAGCTCCGATCGTGGTCGATACGACGAAGAGAGTATTCCAATTGAGCAACAACAGTTCAAGGCTTGCGGCACGCAGTTTCTACATGCGGACTGCCACTTGCGCTTACGATGCACGTTTTTGACAATACCGTCCCTGTTTGGTATGCTTTTGCGCTGCTCAGGTGCAGCGGGCTGTTGAAAAAAGAATCGAACGAGGACGTATGGCACAGCATAAGTCGGCTAAGAAACGCATTATTACAAACGAGAAACGGCGGCAACGCAACGTTGCGGCCAAATCCCGCATCAAAACGTATGAGAAACGCGTCTTGGCAGCCGTCGAAGCCAAGGACGCGGATGCGGCCAAGGCCGCGTTGCCGACGGCCTTATCCTACATAGACAAGGCGGCCTCGAAGGGCATCATCCACAAGAACACGGCCGCACGCAAGAAGGCCAAGTTGCAGCAACAAACTGCCGCCCTGTAACGAATGACCTAGGCAGAAGACCTCCCGCGCCGCGAGATGCAAACTACTCGCGGCGTTGTCACGTTGTGACGCAGAACGCGACGTCCCGCGGTAGGGTCGAGGCCCCTGCTCGACCGTTCTTTGCTCGCACCCTCTCTGCGGTCGCGCAGCAGCGCGAGCCTACCGTACGGCCGCGGTGCGGCGCGGCTGTGGGTTCGCTTACTGACATCGCCGCGGTAAGGACGAGCGTCACGGCTCGAGGCGCAGGTGTTTGATGAGTTCGAGGAGTCTCCCCTCGACGTCGTAAAACCGGACCACGCCTTTCTTGTCGATCAGGACGGTTTGCGGAATCAGGTTGGTCTGATACACCTCGAACGTTATGAAGGGGTCGGCGTCCACGCCGACGGCAAAGTCGATGCCGAACTCTCGCACGTACTCCCGAACCTCTTCCGTCGAGGCGCTGGCCTCGTGGATGCCCAGGAAAAAGACGTCGTCCTCGTCGGCGAAAAGCCTGTGCAGGGCGTTCAGCTCGGCCATACGCTTCTTGCTCGGCCCTTTGTCGAACCCTGCCCAGAGCGTCATAACCACCACCTTGCCCCGTAGATCCTCGAGCGCCAGCGGCGACGTGTTAAGCCACTCTTTGCAGTGAATTTCCGGCGCCGGTTCGCCAACCCGCCGCGACAGATCGTTGCCCGCGCGCGCCTTCAGGCAGGGTCCCAAGTCCGGGTCGAACGGTTTCAGTTTAACCTTGACGGGTTTCGCATTGCCTACATCGATGTCGAAAACCTTTCGGAGAAAATGCCTCCCGTGTTCGGCGCGAAACCGGACGTTTCGTTGCTCGGGCATCTCGCGCAGTTGGATGCGGAATCCGCCCTCCTCGTCGGTTATGGCCCAATACGGGGGATCCAGGTCGAGCGACGATATAAGGCAATTGGGCTGGGGCCCGCGTCGCGCGGCGATAACGGTGCCCACGATCTCCGGCAATGGCTTCAGTCGCACGGGTGTCCCCAGGCGCACGTCATATTGGTCGCCGATAGAGACTCCAATGTCCCCAATCTCTGTGATGTAGCCCGGCGGCGGCAGGACGCGGATGCTGCCCTCGCCAGGCGCGACTTTCAGGTCGAAATAACCTTCGCTTGTGGTCAAGGTTTCCGCGTACACCACGGCGCCGACCATGTACGCAACGCGTACCGCGCGCGCCGGCGCGTCATCCAGGAAAAGTACGCGGCCGCGTACGGATCGCGGCGTCGGCAGGACCACGTCCACGGGCGCCTGAGATCCGTCATCGGCGAGAATGATCTCGCGGGGCCGGGGGATGGGGTAGTCTGCGTGATAGACGGCCAGATAGTATCGTCGAGGTCGAAGAATCAGCTTGTAGAATCCCTCCTCGTCCGTAAGCCCTTCGCCGAAAACCCTCGGGTTTCCTTCCGCAGGCATCAGAAACACGGAGACGCGCGCCGTCGGCACGCCCTCGCCCGCCTCGTTCGTCACACGCCCGCGTAACGCAACGCCCGAATAGAGCAGAACATCCAGGGGCTGTTCCCGCCCAACAGGCAGGTACGGTTCGTGGGTCTCGGCGTACTTCCTGTGATACACGACGCACTCGACGTATCCCCCCTTCGGTGCGTCTGGAATGGCCAGCAGGCCGGTATCGTCACTGCGAACAGAACGAAAACCCAACGCTGTTAACTCGTCCACCCAAACGTGAAACGTGTCGTTGACAACCATTCGCTTGATGCGGGCGCCGGAGACCTCGGCGAGCGTCTCGTCGATAATCCGCAACCGAAGCGGCTCGGGCTCGCCCAGTTGGATTTCCACGGTTCCCGAGTCGACGACGCCGAGCGCGGAATAGCCGCCGATGGCGAATCCCGCTTTCTGGGCCACCACGTCAACCGGCCGCATGGTAAGGCCGTCGAACGCGAACTTGCCGTGCGCATCGGTTTGCGTGGCATGCGCGACGCGATCCTGCGCGGCCCAAACGCCCGCGTCGGGCACGGGTTCGCCCTGCGGGTCCACGACAACGCCGGACAACTCGAAGGCGTACGCAATGGACCCGAGGCCAAGGAACAGCGCAAAAAGAAAGTGTTGCATGATGGGCAAGCCCTGGCATCCAAACTTCCTGCGTCCTCCTGTTGCGCGGCTGTAATCGGGAAGGACGCCCCGCTTGCTGTTCTGCAACCGCAGCCGGTTCGTGCGGTGCTGCGCAAATCGCTCAACGCGCCGTAAGCTCGACATAGACCTCTTCTCCTTCAGCGACGCAGACGGCCGCGGACGTCGGCGCGAATCGCCGCTCGCGTGAGTATCTATCATAGAGATAGACGACGAGTGTGTAGAGCCCAGGCGGCCGCGCTTCGAAGTAGAAAGCGCCTTCGTCATTTGCCGCGGTAAAGACCCGAGCCGCTTCGTCCGAACGGCGGACCTGCTCGGGATCGAGTTGCGCCGTATCGACTTCGCCCGTGAATGCTACCACGCGGACGTCGGTGCGTGGCGGCCTATTGAGCACCCTGCCGACGATGGCGCCGCCGCCCTCGGCCAACTCGACATCGCGACGTGAAGCCTCGCCAGACGGGATCTCGACGGCGACTTGTCTGCTTATGGATCCTCTTGTCGAATTGTAATGGATGCGCAAGGTACCGACGCCTCCCGGTAGCCCATCGAACCGATATGTGCCGTCGGCGCCGGTTCTTTGTCCACGCGCCGATTCGCGGGCGCCCGACGGCAACTCGATGTCGAACTGGACGGATGCCTCTTCGGCGGGTTCGCCGTGGTAGGTAATTGTGCCTTCGAGGGTCGCGTCGGTCTCGAGAAAAGGGCCGAAGTCGAAGTCTGCGGTTGTAACCGCGCCGTCGGCGATCACGATGTCGCGCGCAATCGACATCGTGCGGTCCTCGATGCGCAGCGTCGCTTCGACGGTGGTTTTTCCGGGCGCAAGCCGCTCGAGCCGGTAGCGGCCATCGGCCCCCGTTCGCGCATATCCTCCTGCCCCAAGCTGTATGTATTGGTCGGCCGTCGGCCGCCCCTCTTGGGTAACGCACCCTTCGACAATCCCGCCGCCAGTGAGTATGATCCGCGCTTGGCAGACTCTGCCGGAAACGGCCTGAACGGTCGTCGTGCCGGCAGCATACTCTGCATGGTTCGCCGTGATGGTATGCGGCCCATCCGAAAGGCCCTCAAGCGAAAAATGGCCATCGCCATCGGTCATCGTGTCAAACGAATCGGAAACATTCCCCCATCCCCGATAACGGTTCGTGCCGACTATGATGGAAGCGCCTTCGACGGCGCCGCCGCGCTCGTCTGTCACAACGCCCTCGACAACGCCGCCGGGCGTAAGGCGGACAAGCACGCCGGAGAGTGTCTCGCCCGCCCGCACTTCTCCAACGTCCTGAACCACCAATGGGAATGCAGAGCCCCGAACACCGATGGTGGCAGGGCCAATTTCTACATGGTCGAGGCGGAAACGCCCGTCGCTTTTTCTGAATGGCTTGAATTTCTCGTAATCCCATGTTCGCAGCATCTCGTGCGCATCGGAGAAGGTCTTCACCTCGAACTCAGGTATAGGCGCACCTGTGTCGGCGCGGACCACGGTGCCCTCGATTGCGCCGCATCCCGGCAAAACCAGTTCCACGCCCTGGCTTCCCGCGCGAATGCCATGGGTTTCGGTGGGGCTGTGGCCGGGTACGCCTCCGGCGGCGAGGGTGTAGACGCCGGCTTCCAGGTCGTTGATTGTGAACGCGCCTGTCTTATCAGTTCTTGCCGGCGGCATCTGGGGATAGTCATCACGTTTTGCAATGACCATAGCATCCCGCAGAGGATTCCTCGCGACATCCAGAACACGGCCCGAGATCGCTAATCCCGCTTCAATCTTTTTCCAGTC
>DUZM01000123.1 GCA_013349485.1 Candidatus Hydrogenedentota bacterium
GCTTCATTACATGTTTGCGCCGGAGAACTACAGAGCGGTCTACGAAGGTTCTCCAAAGGTTGGCGCGCCTCTCTACGAGGATATTCCGTGCGACCCGGGCTTCAAGAGGTTCTGGGATCGTGCGCCGGCAATTCTCGGACTCGTGCCGACCGAGCGCCAACTCCAAGACGAATGGTACTTGCATTTCCAGGCGTATTTTCTGGGACGGCTCACGTGGGAAGAGCTGGCCGACCGCCTTGACCATGTATACGAGGAGTGGCTCACCCGATTGGTCCGCAAGCGACAGGTTGACCCGCGCCTCGTCGAAGCGTTTGAGGGAGGCGTTTCGTGAAGCGGAGAAACCAAGCCCTTTTACTGCTTATCCCGACATTTGCTTTCACGGCCACGTTCATTTACGGACCGTTTCTGTTGGCGTTCTACAACGCTTTTTTTTCATGGGAAGAGGGGGAATACAGGATTTTTGTGGGACTCGGGAACTTCCGGCATTTGCTGTTTGAGGACTACTTGTTCTGGCATTCGATGAAAATCATGGCCATTCTATCCGTTACCTATATTGCCAAGGTGATGATCGTTCCCATGCTTGCCGCCGTTCTCATAAGCCGCGTTGGGAACGCCCGCCTCCGCGGCGCCTACCGCAACTTGATTGTCATCGCGCTCATCGTGCCGAGTGTAGCCGTCTACATGATCTGGCGGCAGATTTATCACCCGGATGGGGAACTCGGCTTGGCCAATCGTCTCTTCGCCCTATTCGGACTCGAACCCATTGCGTGGTTTCGCGACCCCGATACGGCCTTGCTCACCATCATACTCACCGGTTTCCCATGGGCCAGCGGGGTGCAGATGCTCATCTACTTGGCGGGTTTGCAGAACATTTCTCAAGACGTCAAAGAAGCGGCAACCATAGACGGCGTCGGGCCGTTGCAGCGATTCTTTAGAATGGAACTCCCGCTGATTGTCGGGCAGGTGCGCCTGATAGCGATTCTGAGCGTCATAAGCTCCGTTCAGGACTTTGTCGGGGTGTATCTCTTGACGCGGGGCGGGCCGGCCGGCACAACCTACGTCCCCGGCCTTCTCATGTTTGACTACGCCATCAAATACAACCAGATTGGCATGGGCTGCGCATTGGGCGTCATCCTGTTCTTGATTGTGTTGACCTTAACGCTTTTCATCCATCGCTTCGTGCGCACGGAGGACTACCTATGAACCGGGTATACGGCGCGCTGAAGCACGTGACGCTAGTCCTCTTGATCATCCTGACCAACTATCCGCTGTACTTCATGCTGCAGACCTCGCTCAAGTCCAACCGGGAGATGCGCGAGGACTTCTGGCGTCTCCCCGCCGATCCTATTTGGGAAAACTACGCGGCAGCGTTTAAGAGCATTCTTTTTGACTATACGCAGTTCGATTGGCTCTGTTTCATCAAGACGGGCGCGCCGCTTTTCAATACGATGTTCGTTGCATTCTGGTCCGTGTGCGGGGTAATTCTGTTCGCTTCACTTGCGGCGTTTGCTTTTGCGCGATATGACTTCATTCTCAAGAAACCGCTCTATTACGTGCTCTTATCTTTGCTCATGATGCCAATCGTGCTAATCATGGTGCCGGAATACGTCGTCGTCAAATCGCTCGGGCTGCTCGCAACCCGGTTTGGACTCATCCTACCGTATATCGCCGGGAGTCAGGCGTTGGCCGTCTTCATGTGTCGCACGTTTTTCGAGCAGATCCCAAAAGACCTGTTCGAGAGCGCGGAGATCGACGGAGCGGGAATGTTGCGAATGTACCGTCACATAGCGGCGCCGTTGTCGGTACCCGTTTTGGTGGTGATTGGACTGCTTGTTTGCGTGCAGGCGTGGAACGACTACATCTGGCCGCTCGTAATCGTAGGCAGCGACGAGGCATTGTATACGGTCACCATTGCGATGACGGCGTTTCAGAATGAATATAACATCGAGTTTGGACGTCTCATGGCCGGGTTCGCCATTGGAAGTCTGCCCCTCGTCATCCTGATCCTCAGCATGTTGCGCTATTTCATCCAAGGCATTACGTCTGGCGCCCTCAAGGGCTGAATCCAGGGCATGAGCGCCCCATTGTTCTACTCGTCAGGATACATGTCCGGGCGGCGGCCGATGTCGACGATCGAGCACGCCTGGACGGTGTTGAGTCCGAGGATTTTGGCGGTCCGAAGCAGATTCTCGTCTTCTGAGCCGGGATTGAAGAAAACCTCGGTGGGCGCTCTGGCGGCGATATCGGGTAGGAGGCGCTTACCTACCCCGGGGGGCACGTACATGGCCACGCGGTCAATGGGTCCGGGCACGTCGGCAATAGAACGGTAGCATTGTAGTCCTTCTATTTCATCCTCGTTCGCATTGACAGGGCATACTTTCCATCCCCCTTCGGCGAACGCCCGGACGGCCTTATTGCCGTACTTTCTTCTGTCATTTGACGCGCCGATAATGGCAATTGTCTTAGCCATTGCTTGCTCCCTATCGCTTTAACGCCCTAAAAAAGCGCAGTTTTCACAGGTAGAATTTGTTTGCCTTTGAAAACGTCACTTGACAGAACACCGGTAAGGTGGTATTTTATGTCTAGAGGTTGACCCGGCCAAAGACTGGTTGACCTGTGGGAATCATGGGTGCCCCGTCGCCGGAAGATTCGGCGGCGGGGCAACTTTTTGGAGGAACGAAAGGAGCGAATCAGGAATGAGCACCGGGTCGATACTGCAGGTGGCGGTCATCTTGGGGAGTCAATCGGACTGGGAGACTATGAGCGCTGCAGCGGAAACGCTCGAAACGTTCGATGTTCGTTATGAGTGCAGGATACTCTCGGCGCACCGCACGCCGCGTGAGTTGGCGGAGTTCATTGATTCGGCGGAAGGTCGAGACTGCCAGGTGTTCATCGCGGGGGCGGGCGGGGCGGCCCATCTTCCCGGCGTTGTCGCGGCGCAAACGTTGAAGCCCGTTCTTGGGGTGCCTATCGACACCAGCGCGCTAAACGGCCTGGACGCGCTGCTGTCGATCGTTCAGATGCCTTCTGGAATACCGGTGGGGACCATGGCGATCGGGAAAGCCGGCGCCACGAACGCCGCGCTTATGGCGGTCGCGATACTGGCGGCGGGGTCTCCCGAATTGGCGGACAAACTGAAGGCGTATCGCAGAGAGCGGGCCGAAAAGGTCTTGAGCGAGAAACCGCCACGGCTCCGGGGCGAGATGGGTTTCGTTGGTCCCGATCAGCGATAGGGGTTGGGTTTTGCCGGAGACGCGGGGTATTCGGAAGCCGATTCTGGGGCGCTTTTTCCGGGAAGAGCAGAAGCGTCGAAAAAAGTCGTTCCAATCGGCGGCGGATGTGCTATAATACGAAAGCTTGAATCATCGTTTATGTACCAGTTTCTGCGGGGGTCTACTTATGGACTGGTATGTAGAAGAGAAACGGCATTATCCGCGGTTCGGTGATAATGTCTGCGCTTGGCTGTCGTTCATGAATGACTCCGCCGTTTATGCGTCTCTCACGATGGACCTCGGGCTCAGCGGCGCTCGCTTCAGCACCCACCACAGCGTTCGGAAAGGAGAGGGAGTGGATCTTCATCTCCAACTGCCCGCCGGGGCAGTACAGTGTTCCGGAACAGTATGTTGGACGCGAGCAAAGTCGGACGGTATGCAAATGTTTGGCGTGGAGTTTGGCCGCCTGACGGATCAAGAGCGGGTCCACCTGCTGCGGCACCTGGGACGCGAGTCGGATGTGTCGTCTCTCGTGAGCATCTAGCCCGGACAAACCACAGGCACTCGTTGCGCGCTTGGAAACATTGACAATTATTTCCAGTGTCAATGTTGTCCGCCGAAACGTGCGGGCGCAGAACCGACTCACGGGGTCAACATCGCTGCGAGCTTTGGGACGGTGGTGGCTGCCGGGCCTTCGAGGAAGGTGTCGGTGACGGCCGGGGTAAGGTCGGTTCGCTGGATATTGGCCTCGACGACGAATGCGCCGTGCCGTTTGGCTGTCAGCGGGATTTCTGCCGCGGGGTAAATTTGCGCCGACGTGCCGATTACGAGTGCTACGTCGCATTGCACTGCGAGCACCTCGGCCTCGAGGAGTGCGTCGGCGGGAATGGTCTCGCCAAACATGACAACATCGGGCTTTTTCAGTCCGCCACACTGGCAATGTGGCGCGCGTTCCGGGGGGCGTTCCAAGTCAAATGGATCGCGCGCCCCGCATTTCAGACAGACAAGCCACCGGGCGTTTCCGTGATACTCGATGATGCGCCGGCTGCCCGCGTCTTGGTGTAGGTTGTCGACATTTTGGGTGATAACCGCGTGGAGTAGTCCGGCATGCTCGAGGACGGCCAACGCGCCGTGGGCCGCGTTCGGCTTACAGTTGCGGCACATCCGCGCCAGCTTGACCCAGAATTGCCAGACGCGGTCGGGGTCTTCGAGGTAGGCGCTGATGCTGGCATAGCGCTCGGGGGGGTGCTTGACCCAGATTCCGTCGGGACCTCGGAAATCGGGGATGCCGCTCTCGACGGAGATGCCGGCGCCGGTGAGCGCGATGACCAGCCCGGCCTTCTCGATGGCGTCGGCAGCCTGTGCATACGGGTCGATCATTGTGCAGGCTCGATAACGTCCAGTCCTCCCATGCGATGGCGCAAAGCCTCGGGCACGACAACGGAGCCGTCTTTCTGCTGGTAGTTCTCGATGATGGCGATAAGGGTGCGTCCCACGGCCAGGCCGGATCCGTTCAGGGTGTGGACGAAGGCCGGCTTCTTGTCGCCCCGGTACCGGATGTTCGCACGCCGGGCCTGGAAATCGGTGCAGTTCGAGCAGGAACTGATCTCGCGGTACGTGTTCTGTCCGGGCAGCCACACCTCGAGGTCGTACGTTTTGGCGGCGCAGAAGCCGGTGTCGCCGCTGGAGAGCGTGACCACCTGATAGGGCAGTTCGAGCTTCTGCAGAATTTTCTCGGCGTCGCGCGTAAGCCCTTCGAGTTCGTCCGAGGACGATTCAGGTGTGGTGAACTTGTATAGCTCGACCTTGTCGAACTGGTGTTGGCGGAGTATGCCGCGCGTGTCTTTGCCGTACGAGCCCGCTTCGCTGCGGAAACACGGGGTGTAGGCGGTGTACTTGAGCGGCAACTCATCCGCTTTGACGATCTCGTCGCGGTGGATACTCGTAAGCGGCACCTCGGCGGTTGGCACGAGCCACAAGTCACGGCCTTCGACCCGAAACGCGTCTTCAGCGAACTTCGGCAACTGTCCGGAGCCTTGCATGGTTTCTGACGCGACGAGAAATGGCGGCAGGAACTCGGTGTAGCCGTGCTCGCGGGTGTGTGTGTCGAGCATGAAGTTGATGAGGGCGCGGGCCATGTGTGAGCCGGCGCCGCACAACAGGCCGAATCGCGCGCCCGAGATCTTTGCCGCGCGCTCGAGATCGAGGATGCCAAGGTTTTGTCCCAGCTCGACGTGGTCCTTGGCCTCGAAGTCGAAGCTTGGGATCTCGCCCCACTGCCGCTCGACGCGGTTGGCCGAGTCGTCGGGTCCGATCGGAACGCTTTCATGAAGGATGTTGGGAATCAGGAGCACTTCGTTTCGGAGGGCCGCTTCGGCTTCTTTGACCTGCTCGTCAAGCGTTTTAGCTCTCTCGCTGACGTCTTTCATCGCGGCGATGGCTTGCGCTGCGTCTTGTTTCGCTTTCTTGAGTTTGCCGATCTCCTCGGAGGCGCGGTTCTGCTCGGCGCGCAATTGCTCGAACGCGTACACTAACTCGCGCCGTTTCGCATCGAGGTCGAGAATCTTATCCAGATCGACCTCGGCGCCGCGGTGGGCCAACGACTCGCGAACCAGGTCAACATTGTCGCGAACGAACTTGATATCCAGCATGTGATCGATCCCCTTTCTATATTCGGTCGTGGCCGGTCTCTCAAGAATACTGTAACGTGAGGGAGCAACTCAAAGACCTCGCCGGGTATGAGCCCCGTTGCTGCAAGTCATGCGGTTCTGATAACCCCGGCCACAAAGCGATTCTTACTGGCTGGTGGATTGCCTCTTGTGCTTTCGACCCCCAGACAACAAGTCGTCTGGGCCACCCGGCGGCAATGCCCCAATTCGTTGCAGACACCCAGCAGATCTCAGACTACGGACTTGTGGAAGTAGATTGCCGCGTCGTTCCCCGCCCGAGGCGGGGCTCCTCGCAATGGCGCGGAAGAAAACATCGATGGGTTGACATCTTATCCACAGAATCTGTCAAATACCGCCCTACCGATAACTCCGCATCTCTTCCTATTGGAATGCGACATCATGCGCATCTGCCGCGCCAGAGCGATTTGTGAGCGATAATAAAACGAAGCAGACTGCGGCCCCTTACCTGGACGATCGCAGTCGGTCGAGGATTCGTTCGAGGTCGTCAAGAGAGTAGTATTCGATCTCGATTTTTCCTTTGTGTTTGCCCGTTTGCCGAACGGTGACCTTTGTGCCGAGTTGTCTTCGGAGGTCGTCTTCAAGTAGGGCGACGTCGGCGTCTTTGTCGGTCTTTTTCTTGGATTTCCTGGGTTTCGGCGACGCGGCGAGTTTCTCGGCCTGGCGCACGGACAGTCCCTGGCTAATGATTTTCATACAGGCCGCGCTCTGCGCCTCGGGGGTATCGAGCGCCAGGAGGGCCCGGGCATGCCCCATCGAGATGGATCCGTCGACCACGCGTTGCTGCACGTCTCCGGGCAGGTGCAGGAGGCGCAGGGTGTTGGTGACGGTGGCGCGCTTTTTGCCGACGGCGGCAGCCAGTTCCTCCTGGGTGCAGCCGAACTCGTCGAGCAGCATCTGGTAGGCGTTGGCCAACTCAATGGCGTTGAGATCCTCGCGGTGGATGTTCTCGATAAGGCCGAGCCGCAGCATGTCGTCGTCGGACACTTCTCGGCAGATGGCAGGGACGGTTTCCAACCCTGCGATCACGCATGCGCGTACGCGCCGCTCGCCGCTGACGAGTTCGTAGCCGTCGTCGCCCTTTCGGACGATGACGGGTTCCTGCACGCCGTCCTGCTTGATGGATTCGGCAAGCTCCTCGAGGGTCTCCTCGCCGAAGGACATTCGGGGTTGTTTCGGATTCGGCTTTAGTTCCTTCGGATCGAGTTGGAGAATGGTCGATCCGTCGCCGCGGGCGCCCTCGGCGAGGGAGGCGGAAGCGGCGTCGACCTCGTTTATGGTTGAGATCAGGGCGCCGAGCCCTCTGCCGAGTCCCCTCTTTCTCCTGTTAGCCACGAGACACCACCTCCCTGGCCAGGGCGAGGTAGGCCCGGGCCCCAGCCGATTTGAGGTCATAAACGATAACGGGTTTCCCGAAGCTGGGGGCTTCTCCGAGGGTTACGTTGCGCGGAATCACGGTGTCGAAAACCTTCTTGCCGAGATGGCCCCGCACGTCTTCGACGACTTGTTTCGATAGGTTCGTGTGCTGATACATGGTCATCACGACGCCCTTGAGTTTCAGGGCAGGGTTGAGGTTGTCGCGGACGAGCACGACGGTCTGCAGCAGCTGGCTCAGGCCCTCGAGGGCGTAGTATTCGCATTGGAGCGTGATAAGTACGCTATCGGCGGCGACGAGGCCGTTGAGGGTAAGGAGGCCAAGCGAGGGCGGGCAATCGACAAACACGTACTCGTAGTCATGGCGGAGGGATTCGAGGGCCTTTTTGAGCCGGAACTCGCGCCGTTCGACGTCGACCAACTCGATCTCGGCACCCACAAGGTCATTATTAGAGGGGACCACCTCGAGCCGATCCAAAAGCGTCGGCCGCCGGACGTCCCCCAAGGCGATGCCGTTAACCATCGCGTCGTAGAGGGTATGCTCGACGGCGTTCTTGTCGACGCCGATTCCGCTGGTCGCATTGGCTTGCGGATCGAGGTCGACAAGCAGGACGCGCCGGCCGGCTGCCGCGAGACAGGCGGACAGGTTTACGGCCGTGGTGGTCTTGCCCACGCCGCCCTTTTGGTTGGCTATCGTGATTACCTGACCCATTCCCCAAACCTAACAGAAACCAGGACGTTTGGCGGGGACAGTTGTTCAACGGCCGACAGGCAGACCCGGCATTCGAGACAGGATACGACGGTTCCCAAGAACCCAATCGAATGAACCGGCCCGCGCTGCGGATAATGTAACGCTGCGTTCCCCGCAGCCACTATGATACGGAGCCGCCCCAAGACAAGTCAATGCCCGAAATTGGCGCAAATGCGCAATTCCCGCGTCGCGCACCGGATGGCTACCACATTCCAAAATTCGCTGCAAATTGTGGTGAAGTGATTTATTTGAATGCCGCCAGGCAGGCCTGCCTCTCGCTTTGGGGTATACATGTTCGCCACGCCGGGTCAAGTATCGCTGTGTGGTATAATATTGATCATGGTGGTTCATTTCGCCAGACACTATACCTAGCTCAAGCACGCGGATGAGTTTTGCTCAAACATGCAATCCGCGGGGAGCGACCTGTCATGCGAAGCAGCTCCGTTGTTGCTGCGATTGGACTCTCTTTTACCGCGCTGTTGATAGGCGCTTCAACGTGTGCTGACGGCACGGCCCACGCAGAAGCGCACGATTTGAAGAACGCCGCCAAGGAATCCCAAGGGAACACCGCGGCCCTAGCGGTGTCTGAATATACCTCCCCTGGCCTGCTCGGCGATTTTGGCCCAGACCTGCTGCGACTTCTCATGGGCTGGGGAAAGGCTTCGGGGCGCGGCGTAATCACGGGGCATGTGTACGACGCGGACACGGGGGAGGGGATCCCGGGCGTACGGGTCGAGGCCGTGCCCGAGGGGGACGGCGCCGTATCCTGTAGCGAGCCCTCGGACAAGTCAGGACTATACAGAATCGAGTCCGTTTCGGAAGGCCCCACAGAAGTAACGCCGCGCAATGTGGAAGGCTATCCTCCCTTCGGTTGGTGGGAGGACTCGGTTCTTGTAGAGGTGCCTGCGGACACGCCCTGCGAGAACATCGACTTCATATTATCAAAGGGGATCCTCCTCTCAGGAGTCGTCGTCGATAAGGACGACACGCCGATACAGGGCGCACAAGTCCGGTGCGTCGGCAACGGAACAAGTCAGTTACAGCATTCGGATGCCGATGGTTGGTTTGAATTTCGTGTTGCAGCAAACAGGCCCGTGTGGCTTCACGCTCAACACGAAGACCTTGGAACGCCACTGTGCGGGCCCTTTGGACCTTTCGACCGCCCCCAAACCGTGGCCCTGACCCTTTGCGCCGCCGGCTCCGTTTCTGGCAAGGTTGTTGACGGAGCGGGTCAGCCGGTGCCAGACGTAGTAGTCGTAGCGGAACCTCGTATGGATCGGGTTCTTGTAGACGAAACGGCCTTCCGGCGCAAAGCGCTGACCGGCGAAGATGGCTCATTTAGTCTTAATGGAGTGCTTCCAGGCGTATGCGCTCTCCAAGTTAAGAAACGGGCCTCGGCACGCTCGTATTCCGTGCACTTCTTCCCCGGCGGCTACGTGACAGGCGTCGTCCAACACGATACCACGAGCGACCCGCTACTGACCGTCGAGAACGGCGAATTCGATTTAATGCGAATTGAGCTTGCTGCAGGGGAGAGCGCAAGGGACGTTACCCTCGTTTACAACGAGGCCGAGTGGTTAGCCATCTCCGGACGAGTCACCGATCTCGACGGACATCCGGTCCCGAATGCTAGCGTCAGCGCATCAACGGTGGGGCGATACCTGAGGAGGCACGCCTACGCAAAGACAGATATAGACGGCGTCTTCCGTATCAAGGGCCTTCTGAAAGGGCGATACGACGTGAGCGCCTATGCAGAAGGGTATGTCCACGGCGACCCCCTGCGAGCAAATGCCGGGAACGAAGCCGTGCACATCAGACTGGTGAAAGGCGGCACGGTTGAAGGACGAGTTGTGCGGGCGGACAACGGCCAACCCGTGTCAGAATTCCACGTCGAATACGTTGTTCGAGAGGGCGATGCGTACTCCATACGGCAGAGGCCCAGCCACGGCCCAATGGGGATCTTTAAGATTGGCCGACTGCCTGCCGGGAACGTATCCATAACCGTTCGGGCCGAAGGA
>DUZM01000182.1 GCA_013349485.1 Candidatus Hydrogenedentota bacterium
CGAGCGTTATTGCGACGTTGGAAACCCGTGAAGCGTCTAACTGCACAGCGGACGTGGAATACGCGGGATGATGCACCCACAATAGCCGATCATACGTGGAGACAGAATCAAGAGTAAATCGCCCGTCTGCGTCGGTTCGCGTCGCAATCGCGCGTTCGTCAAGGTATTCATCCGGTGGACGCCTTCCGAGAGCGATCACGGCGCCCTCGATTGGCGTGTCCGATTCGTTTTTCACGAAACCTTCGACCCGCAGGCCCGGTTCCAGGCGCAGGACAATGTCCTCGGCAACGCCGCCCGCCGGAATCGCCTCGACAACCGCTGCGCCGAGCTGGTAGCCGTCGGCTTTCGCGAACACGGTGGTGTTTTCGGCGTCAATCGCCTCCAGGGTGAAGCGCCCTTCTGTGTTATGGAGGGTCTGGAACCGCAACCACGCCGCAGGCAAATCTTCCAGGGTTACACGAGAATTCTCGGCCACCGCGAAATCGGCTATCGGTTCGCCCGTTTCGGCGCTCACCACCCGGCCGGATACCGATCCGCGCGCCTCCAATACAAAGTCCACGCGGGCACTGCCCGCGGGGACGGGCTCATCGCGGCGTTGAGAACGATATCGGCGATGCCATACCCGGACGGAATACGTCCCTTCCGAAAGCGCCTGGATTATGTAGCTGCCGGAAGCGTCTGAAGCAACGTCCTTCTCGTCGATCATGCCTGCGCCGGAAGCAGTCACATCCGCCTCGGCTACGGGCCGTCCCGCCGTGTCTCTGACCTGTCCTGAGATGCTCAGTGTGGCTTCGAGGTCAACGGTTCCGGGATAGACGAGTTCGACGTTCCTGCGCGTCTCGCCCGCGGAGAGCGTTACCTCCGCAAACTTGCTGCTTGAATTCCACAGGTCCGTGCCGGGCTCGCCCAGGTAGAGCCGATATGTGCCCGGAACGAGTTTTCCCAACGCAAACGTTCCGTCTGCCCTTGTTGTTGTGCACGCGTTCTCCATCGAACACGCTGCAGGCGCGTAGGGACTTTCCGCAGAGACATTGGCGTCTGGGACGGGGTTCCCAGCTATGTCAATTGCGTATCCCTCGATCATGGCGTCAGGTTCGAGGCTGAGCACAAGGGTCACTTCCGCCACTTGGCCGTGCCTCAGTTCGAGCGGCCCGGCAGGCTCCGTGTAGATTTGGTCTTTTTCCGCTTGGACGTACACCTGTGCTCGATCGGCAAAACCAAACAGCAGCAACGCACCCTCGTCGTTGGCCCAACCCGATATGTCATAAGAGTCAATTCCTGTAGTGCAGGCCTTTACCTGGGCATGATCGACGGGGTATTCGTCTGCGTCGATCACTCGGACGCGGAGTTGTGCCCCGAGCGAGAACGCGAAGTCGATGTTCTCAACCACTTCCCCCGTTTTTATCACGATGTGGCGGTTGGTCTCCCATCGGCAAGACTGCCAGCGGAAACCCTCCTTGTATGGCTCGCCAACCTTGACTTCGTAGACGCCGCTAATCAGACCACGGACTTCGTACTTCCCTGATGCATCCGTCGCTGCACTCCAATGGCCGGGAATGCCTCGTTCCTCTGGATCAAAAATCGCGACCAGTCTCGGAATTCCCTCGCCCGAGTCGGAATTGGTGATGCGGCCGCGGACCACGGCGCCGGGGACTACGCGAAAGAGCATGGGTTCTCGCTTGGGTTGATCCGGGACATCAAAGATGCGATCTTCAGGTACAATAGCGTATGCCTCGTCGTCAGTGACCTTATACGAGGCGGGCCGGACGTCCTCGAGGGTGCACGCGCCGTCCGCGTCCGTTTCGACGTCGTGGCGCTCCTCGCCTTCGTCGCGCGACACGATGGCGAATTTGATTCCTCGTGCGGGCTCAAGTGTATCCGCATGGACTAACTTGAGCGTTAGCGGTTTGTGCTGCTGCGTCACGAGGCCGCTGGTGACGGCCATCGGCTCTTCTGCGCCGTCTGCCTGCGCCAACAGCGAGTCTGGATGTGCTTTCGCCGCGTCTTGTGCGGGTTCGTCAACCGCAGGCTCAGTCACGCGGACGCCCGTGTCCTTTGAAAGCAATATCCCAAATACCCCAGCAACAACGACGGCAAGCACCGCCCCGCCAATAGCAATTTTGCCCGTGAAGACACTGGCAAGCAGCGAGGCAACGCCGGCTGCCGCCGTGGTCGTTGCGGTTGCCGCAACCGTGCTTCGCCAATTGACAGGGGCTGCAAGGACAAGCCCCATGATCCGTTTCGCGCGGTCTTTCTGCGGGCGTCGGGGCGCCAAAACCGTGCCCAGTTGATCGGCGATTTTCTCACCCAGTTCCTGCCGGGCACGCTGGAGTCGTTTCTTGGCCGCGTGGGTGGTTATGCCCAGCACTTGGGCTATCTCCGCCAGCTTTTGGCCGGAGAAGTAGTAGAGCAGGAGGATCTCGCGATGGGCGTCGTCCAATTCATCCATCTGCCGGTGCAGCAGTTGGCGCAGCTCGCGTTGGGCCATATCGGGCGCGGGAGCGGCCCCTGCCTCGACTTCGCCCTTGCCCAGGGGCAGTTCGCGCGCGCGTTTCTCACGCAACCGTAGCGCGAGGTTCCGCGCAATGCTGATCAGCCACGCACCGAACTTGTTCCTCTCGCGAAGCGTGTCGAGCGACTGAAACGCTTTCAGAAAAGCGTCCTGGGCCACATCCTCCGCGTCGGCGTGGTTTCGGGTGTACGCGTACGCACAGGCGTGCACCATCGGCAGGTAGCGATCCACAAGTAGCCCAAACGTGTCCCGGTTGCCGGATAACACGTCGCGCAGCGCCGCTTCATCGGTAGTTTTTCTTGCAGCAAGCATCGGCCTCGCCCTCCCTCACCGATTAGATACGTGAGGACGCGATTTGGAGACATGCTGTTTCCGGGCATCACTTCGACAGCAAGGGGTCTGACAATTCTTCCTTCAGCAGCTCTTCCTCAAGGAATCTGAACAAGCCCTCGGCGATAATTTTATGGCCAAGAGCGGAAGGGTGCGGATCCTTCTTGCTGAGTTGCCATGCCGTCGTCGCATCCAAATTGTGTTCGGCGGCATATTCCTGCCACAGGGGGGCGGTTTCTACTGTATGGAACCCAAGTTGAGCGCTTTCCTCCTTCACGAAGTTGGGCAAGCTGCGGTGCGACAAGACGATAACCTCGAATTCGTTGCTGGAACGTAAGGCGTGCAGTTCTTCCATTGCTGCGCGGTGTGCTTCGGGCCCTACCATGTCTCGGTACGGTTTCGGGACCTCGTGCGGCTCCGAGGCGAAACCGCGCGCGTCGGTACCGCGCGGCGCCCGCACCATACTGATTTCCCGTAACGTGTTCCTGAAATACTTGATCATGAACGACTGACTGAGCGCCAAATAGTCTTCTTGCGCCCGTATGAAATTGGGGAGATTGAGATCGTTCTCCGTAAAACTGATTATGACAAAATCCGGCCTGTATGCGAGGCCCTTTTCTTTCAGGGTCGCTACTTCCATCGCGGTATTGTATCCAGGCACCGCCATATTGACTATTTCCCAGGAATGCTCCGGGTAGCCGGAATTCAACATATCCGCGAGAACGGATAGACAGACCTCTTCGTCCTTCACCCCCCATCCGAACATCACGGAATCGCCTATCCCTACGATACGGATTGCGTCCGGACGCTTGGCGACAGGGACGATATCCCCTCGAAAACCGTCTGCGTTTATGGCAACGGGCTGGTCCCTGAATGTGACGGACAGATTGGGTATCAATTCATAGACGATCCGTGGATTCTTACTTAGCCTGATGATGCGCCCCAACGTAACGTCTTCTCCCGGTGCCGGCATCGCAACCGTTTGCGCTAGGGCGCCCAACCTGTCCAAGTCGTTTCGGTAAGCCGCGACCCGAAATCCCAACTCAGCAAGAAGTAGCGCAAATGCTACCGAAACCACAACCAACGCGCAATTGACAAATCGTTTCATACCTGCGTCCTCACAGGAATTCCGGAACGACCCTTGGGGTGCGCCGTTCGAATCCTCGGCATATTGGCGCACTCGGCCTCTATGGTGCGGACCCCGCCGGCAAATGGGCGGAAACCGCGTGCGCGACGGCGCGCGCGCACGCTTCCTGCCCGGCTTGGGACAAATGAAGCTGATCCGCGCTCAGGTATTCCTCGATATGACCCCACACAACGGCGTGCAGGTCGTTGACGGTCACTTCGTTCGCTTCCATAAGCGATCGAGCGACAACGTTGTATGCATCGATCTCCGCGTTCCGCCACGACCACTCGGTGTCTCGGAACGCACGTTCGGGATGAACCGGCGTCGTGGTTGCCCAGATCACCTTGGGCGTGATCGCGAGCAATCGTTCGAGAATGGCGGCAACAGTGTTCCGGTACGTTTCCATCGGGATTTGAGCCGGGCTTCGTTCGGGATTATGTCCCGAGTCATGAATCCCGTTGTTCCAGTGCACGATGTCCGGTTCCCCAAGCTCGTCGATCCAGCGCGCCAGCGAGGAACGCGTGTACAGTGTGTGCTGGCAGTTGTCGGCCGGGCCGACAACAAGCGCGCGTCCGTCGAGGAATCGCGTAACATACGGCTGATAGCTCATGCGGATCGAGTCGCCTAGTAGAAGCACTTTCGGTAAGTTACCCATTCATTTCTCTTCCTTTCTGCAACGTTATCGCCTTCGATGGCGCGGGCCGCGGTGTCTCTGATGGGGGCGTTTACGGTGGGAGGAGCTTTTTCGAGAACTCGATACGTCTTGCCGCGAGGCTTCCGCTTCGGGGTGTTTGGCGCGCGGGTGTATGAACCGAGCGTGTCGGTCGGTGAGTGCGTTCAGGCTTTCGCAGCGCGGACACTTGGAGATAGTCTCCGCGGCTTCGTCGAGATAGATGTAACCACAGAACACGCACCGCCACAAGAACTGCTGCTCGAGGACCCGGTACCGCCGTCGAACCGCGATCTCGGTGTAGGTCCAGACGATAACCGCGAATCCGCCCAGGATGGCCCCGTAGAAGGCAAGCGCCTGGGTGAGCGTGATTTCGATCATGGTCCCTCTTGGGTCTCCATCACGATGAAAACGCCGCGCTGGTTGTCCGTCTCGCCCTCCGGCAACGCCTCGAACCGATAGTTGCGCAGCGCCCGGCCAATCCCATTGATGACGCCGGCATCGTCGGGCAGCGGGGTCTGCACCTCGATGACCTTGCCTTCGGGACTGACGTTGAAGATCATCTCGATTGGCAACGCCAAAGTGTCCGCGTCCGCCTCCCACAAAACGTCTATCGGCGGCGCCACGATGGGCTGGCGTGTGCCCGGGTCGCCCATCCATTCAATATAGAAGGCGAATCCGGCCCCGTGCCGGCCGGCCGGTTGACGCCGAGGCTGCCCGTCTTCCTCTTGTTCGCCCCAGGGCGGCCCAAGGCGCGCAATTGCCTCGCCGAACTCCCTGAGGCCAAACCCGAACCGCGCCCACGGATCCCGCGGCGTGTCGCGGAACAAACGTTCGTAGCGCTCGCCTACACGAAGGCTTTCCTCGCGGAACCGCAGCCGCTTCAACTCGGCAAACTCGAGCGTCGGTAGCTCGATATGCGGAAAGCCCTCCCAAGTATCCGCGCCGCCGGTGACGTCAAGCGCCGCCGCGTCGCCGAGAAGACCTTCGGAAACCGCCACCGGCGCCGTTTCCCGAGCCGCAGCCGGCATTTGTACAATCTCGAAGAAAAAGTAATCGGCGTCTTTTCGGGGGAAACGAACGACAATGGAAAACAGCGTGACCATCGACAAATGCAGCATGGTCGAGGCAACAAGGGCAATGATGAAGGTGCGGTTCCGTGCCACGCCGACACCTCAGTGCTCGCCGGATGCCGTTCGGAATACGGACTCAATATTCCGAGGGACTCCTGGTCGGGGGTTGTGCCGCGATTCCATAGCGCTCGATGCCCACACTACTCGCAATGCCCAGCACTTCGACCAGGCGGGCCGTCTGGACTGCGGCGTCGGCCCGGATAAGGACGTGGAGATCCGGCCGTTCGGCTTGGGCCGCCGACAACCTGCTGGTAAGTTGGTCAATGGACTCGACCGGTACGTTATCGACGTATATCGGCCCCTTGCCATCCGGCCCGCCCTCACCCCGCGCCAGCGTGATGGATAGATGCTTCTGTTCGAGCGCAACGGGCCCCTCCGCTTCAGGGATCTGAATCTGAATCGAACTTTGAACCACAAATGTCGCTGACAACATGAAAAAAATGATCAACTGAAACACGACGTCAATGAGCGGCGTCAGGTCTACGTTCGCTTCGACTTTGCGTTTCTCGCCTTTTCGGAACCTCATCGCGTCATATCTCTCGTTCGCTGCGATCTTTTGTCAAGAGTTCCACTAACTCCGACGAACTGATCTCCATTTCGAGAATCATATTGTCCACCCGTGACACGAAATAATTGTATAACACGAGCGTGGGTATGGCGATGGTCAGCCCCGCCGCCGTCGTCACGAGCGCATTGCCTATGCCCTCGGCGAGATCGGACGGGTTCACTTGCCCCTTCAAATTCTGTATCTGGGCGAATGCCTTGATCATTCCCGCAACCGTCCCAAGGAGGCCGAGTAACGGGGCGACATGGGCGCAGGTCGCCAGCGCCGACAAATACCGCTCGAGCCGCGGGATCTCGAGATGGCCCGCATCTTCGATGGCCTCGCGGATATCTTCTTTGCCGCGATTGTGTTTCAAGACCCCCGCCTTCATTATCCGGGCCACCGGCGCATCGTTTTCATCGCAAATCGCGATCGCCTCCTGGATTCGGTTCCGGCGGAGCACGGTACGCATCGCGTCCATGAATTCCCGGGTATCAATCTGTGCCCGCCGCAGCGTGATGAACCGCTCGATGGTAATCGTCAGCGCAATGACCGAACACGCCACGATAGGAATCATGATGATTCCGCCTTGGGTGATGATCTCGCCGGAAATCAACTCTTCCACAGCGATTTACTCCTTCGCGTTCCTGCGCCGCACCAGCCGCTGCCGGCTTCACGCGCGCACCAGCGTTCCCAAGCCTTTGTCAGTGAAAATCTCGAGCAACAGCGAATGAGACACCCGCCCGTCGATGACGTGCGTCTTGTTGACGCCCCGCTCGAGCGCGTTCACGCACGCGTCTATTTTCGGCATCATGCCCCCCGCTATTACGCCGGATTTCTTCAGTTCCGCCACGTCTTGGGCGCGCACCTCGGGAATCAACGACCCCGGGTCGCCCACGTCGCGCAGCAGCCCCGGCGTATCCGTGAGAAAAACCAGCTTCTCGGCCCGAACCGCCGCCGCGATCTCGCCGGCCGCAGTGTCGGCGTTTACGTTCCATGTCCCGCCGGCCGCGTCCGTGGCCACCGGGGCGACGACGGGAATCATACCCGCATCGCAAAGGGCCGTAATTATCCGGGGGTCGACCCGGACAATCGCCCCGACGTGCCCGAGATCCCTGCCGTCCTCGAGTTCAATCCGTTTCGCGTAAAGAAGGTTTCCGTCCTTGCCGCATAGGCCCACCGCCGTGCCCCCCGATGAGTTGAGCAAGGCGACGATGTCTTTGTTGACGTGGCCCGCGAGAACCATTTCCACAACTTCGATGGTTTCATCGTCTGTGACGCGCAGGCCTTGGTGAAACTCCGAGCCGATATTCAAGCGGTCAAGGGTCTGCGTGATAGCGGGGCCGCCGCCGTGCACCACGACGGGGTCCATGCCCACGTACTTCATCAAGACAATGTCCTCGGCCGTGCTTCGCCGAAGGGCCGGTTCCGTCATTGCGCTGCCGCCGTACTTTATAACAACCGTCTTCCCCTCGAACTCCCGAATGTACGGCAGCGCCTCGATAAGTACTTCGGCTTTCTGAATGGATTCCTGCATGGTTCCAGCGTCCTGTGATTCCAGTCCAGGTTCAGGAGCGGTAGTCCGCATTAATGCGGACGTAATCGTGGCTCAAGTCCGACGTCCAGAATACCGCATTCCCGGGCCCGTCGCCAACCTCGATGCGAATGCCGAACTCCCGATTCCGCATTCTGGTTGCGGCGTCCGCCTCCTCATACGGAGCGGCCATGCCGTTTTGTGCGACCTGGACGTCCTCGATCCATATTGCGAGTTGTTCGGGATCGAATTCGACGCCCGCATACCCCGCCGCGCACGCGATCCGACCCCAATTGGGATCTTCCCCGAAAAAGGCGGTCTTGCACAGTTGCGACATAGCGACCGCACGCGCGATGGCCGCCGCATCCGCGTCCGTCGCGGCTCCCGAAACGGCGATCTCGACCAATTTTGTCGCGCCTTCCCCGTCCCGCACAATTTGCTTGGCCATTTCGAGGCACACGGCGACCAAGGCCTCGAAGAATGCCGCGCGATCCGCCTCGGACTCGACCCGGACGCCTGACGCGCCGTTAGCGAAACACAAGACCGTGTCGCTGGTGCTCGTGTCGTTGTCCACGCAGATCCGATTGAACGATCGCGTCACGGCGTGACCGAGGAGCTGGGCCAGGTCCGCCGGCGCCATGGCCGCGTCCGTGGTGACGATGCAAATCATCGTTGCCATATTCGGTGCGATCATCCCCGCGCCCTTCGCTATCGCGCCTATCCGAATGACGCCCGAATCGAGCCTCACTTCCACGGCCATTTCCTTGGGGCCCGTATCGGTGGTCATGATGGCCGTTGCGGCGTCGAGACTGCCTGACGGCGAAAGCGCGTCCGCGCATTGGGAAACGCCGTCAAGAACTCGTTCCATCGGCAACGGCACGCCGATGACGCCCGTGCTGCACACGCACGTCTCATCCGCGTCCGCCCCGAGCGCGTTTCCGACGGCCTCGGCCGTTGCGCGCACATCGCGGACGCCCTGGTCGCCCGTCGCCGCATTGGCGTTGCCGCTGTTTATGAAAACCGCCCGCGCCCGGCCCCGCGCACACACTTGCTCGTTCCAATCGACCGACGGGGCCCGCAGGACGTTCTGCGTGAACGTGCCGGCCACGGCTGCGGGCACGTCACTCACGATGAGCGCACAGTCCTTTCTGTCCTTGCCAGACTTGATGCCCGCGGCCGTCCCCGACGCCCGATACCCTTTCGGGGCCGTTACGCCCCCTTCGATGAGCGTCATGGCGCCATGCCCCCGCACGCCAACCCCATGGTTTCCTCCAATCCAAACATAATGTTCATACATTGGACGGCCATCCCGGCCGTGCCCCCCATAAGATTATCCACCGCACTGACAATCAGTAGATTGTTCGTGCGCTCGTCCATAACCCAACCGATGTCGCAGAACGTCGATCCGCGCACATGCTTGAGTTCCGGCAAAGCGCCCGCCCCAAGCACCCGCACGAACGGCTCGGCGGCGTAGCGCGCGTACCGTTCGGCCGGATCGACGGGCCCCTTCAAATGAACCGTAATCGTACTCAGGATGCCCCGCGTATACGGCCCGACATGCGGCGAAAACTGAATCAGGTGTTCCCCGAGAAGTTCCTGCTCGACCTCGGGCGTGTGTTGATGAATGCCCAGCTTGTACGCCCGCACGTTTTCGTTCATTTCGCAGAACTGAAACGCCTCGTGCAGAGCCCGTCCCGCACCGGATACCCCTGAGATCGCGTCGACCACGATCGGTAGTTCGGTCAGCTCGTGCCCGACCAGCGGCCGCAACGGCAGGATCATGCTAATCGGATAGCAGCCGGGCACGGCCACGAGTTGCGCGCCGCGAATCGTATCGCGATAGTATGGGGCCAATCCATACACGGCCTGGCTCAGTAGTTCTGGCGCCGTGTGTTGCATACCGTAGTACCGCTCGAACGTCTGTGGATCCTTAAGCCGGAAATCCGGCCCCATGTCGATTACGCGCACGCCCGCGTCAAGCAACGCCGGCACATACGCCATGGCCTTGCCCCCGTGCAGCGCAAGAAACACCGCGTCGCAACGGCCGGCCAGCGATTTCGCGTCAAATACCGCCGTCGTCAGATTGCTCAGTTTCCCGAACGCCGGCAGCATGCGATCCAGCCG
>DUZM01000281.1 GCA_013349485.1 Candidatus Hydrogenedentota bacterium
CGAGCAACCGGATAAGCTCCCTGCCGGCGTACCCGAAAGCGCCCACTACTCCTGCACGTAGCATGCGTCACCTCGTTGACTACGTCCCGTTTCGAATCCAGTCCGCATTTCAAGATACCCCGATTATGCGCACCGCTATCACGGCCCCGCCGTTCCTCGACCATTCACAATGCCGCTCCCTGTCGACATTGCACCACCCGCCCACGCGTCAGATCCCGCCCGCAACGGCCCCGAGGAGATCCAAAGTGAATAGCCGCAGGGATACCCGCGGGGAAGAAGCCCGATGTCGGCCTTAGAAGGCCGAACAAAGCCCAAGCGCCGTCACGCCTCGTGAATGACGTGAGCGTAACGTCCGACGAGGGCGTTGCCGAGCCGAGATTCCGCCGAATTATAGCCGCCACCCCAGATGCGATCAAACTCGCCCGCAGTTCCGCCTCGCTCCCTATCGGCCGACGGCGCCACCCAGATTCCGGGCAAGCTCGGACACACCGGCCACGAAAACCCCTCCGCCCGCCTCACCCGCCCGGATAGCCTGTCCATTTGTGCCCATTGGCGTCCACTCGGGATTCGTCTTCAACGGTTCTGCAGCCATTCCTCTTCTGTGACCATGCATCGCACCCAGTTTGCCGGATCCGCGACTACCTCGGCCCACTTGAAACCTGCTGCAAAATGGCCTTAAAATGGAAGTGAGGCTACGCCAAAACACGAAATTGGGAAACACTCAAATAGAAAGACGCGATGCGCGCAAAAAGAAAGTCCGACCACAAACTCGCCATCCGTTCACAAGCTACCCGGAAGGTCCGAGGCCCAAAGCACCATCCCAAATCAGTCCCGAAATATCAGCAGGACGTCGATAAAGGGCTCTCGAACCTGCGCCGCGTCAGTTCTGAAGGCGGCGACTCCCGGGCCAAGAAAGCCAAGAACGAACTGATGTATTTGCTCAACAATTACGCGCCCCGTTTCGACCATCGAATCGAACAACTCATCGACATCTGGCGGCGAAGCGGCGACCCCGCCTACGACCCGAGCATCCGCGTCAGACTCCGCCAAGTCCGCAGAGCCCATATGAACGAAGGCCACTCGCTGTAGAGGGAAGGATCAGGTCTTGAATTATAAGATCGTTGCGCGAAGCCGACGCCCCCGGTGAGACGATGAGTCAAGACAACTCGGCTTGGGGCTTGCTCGTATTCGTGCCCAGACGCCTTGTTTTATCGAAATGAGTTCCGCTCTAAGATACGTTCAGATCGGCGTCGGAGGCTTCGGACAGCATTGGTGCACACAGGTCCTGCCGCGCCTCGGGCGTCTTGGCCTTGCCGAACCCGTGGCCGCCGTGGATATCAACCCCGCCGTGTTGCCCAAGGCCTCGGAACAACTCGGCCTCTCGGCCAACCAGCTTTTCACGGACGCACGCGCCGCCATCGAGCAGACCCGCCCGGACTTTGCCACGGTGGTGGTCCCCCCCGCGCACCATGAGCAAATAATCGATCTGGCCGTCGAATACGGCTGCCATATCCTCTCCGAAAAACCGATCGCCGACAGCATCGCAGCCTGTTGCCGGATCTATCGGAAAGTGAAACAGGCCGGCCTGAAAATGGCCGTAACGATGAGTCATCGGTTCGATCAGGACAAGCAAACCCTCGAACGGCGCGTGAAGTCCGGCCGCTACGGCCGCCTCGACTATGTCGTCGGCCGCAACACGTGGACCTGCCGCCGGCGCGGGCAATGGGGCGAGTTTCGCTACGACATTCCCGACGCGCTCTTAATCGAGGGCACGGTTCACCACTTCGACATCATGCGCGCCCTCGCAGGCGCAAACGCTCGGCGCGTCCATTGCCGCACCTGGAATCCCGAGTGGAGCGAGTTCAAGGGCGACTGCCAAGGCCTCATGCTCGTCGAGATGGCGAACGGCGTGAACGTCTTCTACGAAGGCGCCAAGGCCAATGCCACCACGCTCAACAATTGGGGTCAAGACTATTGGCGGGCCGAATGCGAACTGGCGACACTGGAACTCGACAATCGGCGCCTTCGGATCCTGTCGGACCTCGAGGGCGAACGACAATGCCAGGAAGTGCCGCTTGACGAACAGGACGCATGGATCAACCCATGGTTGGCCGAACTTTTTGTCAACTGGCTCAACGGCGCGAGCCCGCCCCCCAACACCCTCGACGACAACATCCACTGTGCAGCGCTGCTATTCGCGGCCATCGAATCGGCCCACACAGGACGCGTCATCGACGTGCCCGCCTTCCTCGACGAGCACATGGATCGCGTCAAATGAGCAACGCCAACAGACTGCCGCCAGGCGCCGCGTTCCGGCGAGCGATGCGCACTAAGCCAACGAGGGGTGCAGCCCAAGGGGACTTGCGAACCGTACAGCCACCGTTACCGGCGCGGGCTACACGATAGGTCGCGCCCTGACCCTGGAATCTCCCCGCAACCGTGCGCGTTGTCTGCTGTGGTCGATGACAGAAGCCCCTCGATGAGACGGTGCGCCTGATCAGAGTCGCGAGGCCGGAACTAAGCGGCACGAGCTACGACCCGGACACCAATTTCTCACAGCGCTAGAAAAAAAGGCAATCCGGGGTACAATCTAGCGCCTCACCGGAACCGTTTACCATACAGAACCGGGGACGGACGCCGAACGTCCGTCCCCGGCGTACATGCTAAACCGGAAGCTCAGCCACCGGCCACTACGGAGGACAATTGCAGGATGGGCAGGAACAGACACACCACAATCGTCCCGACCACGATACCCATCATAAGGATCAGGATGGGCTCGATCAGGCTGGTTAGCCCGTCGACCGCTGCCTTCACCTCTGAATCGTAGAAGTCCGAGATTTTCCCCAACATGCTCTCGAGCGCGCCCGTTTTCTCGCCGACGCCGATCATGCGCGTTACCAAGGCCGGGAATTCGCCCGAGCGGGCCAAGGGCTCAGCAAGGGCTTCGCCGCCCCGCACGCTGTCGCCCGCGTTTCTTACCGCCCGCGCAAAGACCTCGTTGCCCGCCGTACGCTCGACAATCTCGAGCGCCTGCAGAATGGCTACGCCGCTGCGCGTAAGCGTGCTCAGCGTGCGCGAGAACCTGCTGATGGCCACCTTCCGCAGTAGCTTGCCGAACACGGGCAACCGAAGTTTCAGTGAATCCAGATTGAAACGGCCGGTCTCCGTCCGACCATAGACGCGGATGGCGAAGATGGCGCCGATAATCGCTGCGATTAGCACCAGGAGCCGCCAACTTCTCAACCAGTCGCTCACCTCTATCAGCATTCGCGTGGGCAGCGGCAACTGTTTCCCGAACGTCGCGAAAATCTCGGCAAACTGTGGAACCACCCAGATGACCAGGGCCGAAGCGATGAGGATGATCATGCTGAATGCCACCACCGGATACGTCATGGCTGATTTGATGCGCCGCTTCAAATCCTCCGTCGCCTCGAGGTAGTCCGCAAGCTGCGACAGTACGCCGTCCAGGTCGCCCCCCGCCTCCCCGGCCCGCACCATGCTCGTGTAGAGGTCCGGGAACGCGTTCGGATGCCTGCGCAACGCCTCCGAGAACGTTTCGCCCCCCTCGACCTCCTCGCTTATCTCCTGGATAATCTGCGCAAACCGCTGATCCTCAGTTTGTTCCGACAGGATATCAAGCCCCTGCAAAAGCGGCAGGCCGGCGTTGACGATCGTCGAAAGCTGACGCGTGAAAAGCAACACTTCCGTCGTCTTGATCCGCCGCGCGCGCGATAATCCGGGTATGCCCCCTCTAACTTGGATCGTCTCGACGGTCAACCCGCGCGCTTGAAGCTGTTGAGTGACCAGTTGGCGGCTCTCCGCGTCGATGGTCCCCTTTTGCGCGGCCCCCGTCCGGCTCCGGGCAACATAGGCAAACGTTGGCATAAGTCTCTTCCTCCCCTTCTCCTAACCCCTATCAGATTATAAGCGCTCGTCTTTAATATGGCAAGGCCTTTCACACTTCCCCTTAACAAACGGACTGACGCAAGCGAGCAACCATCAGCGAGCCAGACACGTCCCCCATCTTCTCAAGGAGCCCCTTTCTCAAGGGGCACTTTCTTCAGAGGCGTGCGAAACCGAGGCGTCAAACAGGGCGGTCAGTTCCCGATGCGCCGCGAATGCCAGCGGCGGGCGTTCCTCCCGCCCGAAGAAATCGACCGCCGTTACGTCCGACGCCGGGGCGGGATCGCCCTGCCATTCTCGGATATGGTAGCCCAATACAATCACGGAGCCGGACAATCGGCTTGACGTTGTGCTTACGCCGATGAGGCGCGGCCTGCCGCCAACAAGCCCCGTTTCCTCCTCGAGTTCACGCAACGCGGCCGCTTCCGTCGTTTCGCCCAACTCGACGAAGCCGCCCGGCAACGCCCATTCCCCCTTGCACGGCTCGACCGCCCGCCGGGTCAGAAGCAGTTTGCCGTCCAGACAAACAAAGCAACACGCGGCCGGCACCGGATTCGAGTAGTAGAAGCGGCAGCACCGTCGGCAGAACGGACGCTCGTCTTCGCCGTCGCGCTGCACTTCAAGCGCTGTGCCGCACGACGGACAGTACCGCCACTCAAAAGGCGCCAGATGTTCCGTCATGGCCAAAATGCTCCAAACCTAATTGCGCCTAATGTCAGCGAGCAAGTCCCCGAACAATTCAGGACTGTCCGCGTTCTCAGGCGCCGCAACGCCCCACCGTCCGTGTACGGTAGCCGGCAGCATTGACGCTTGCATGATTGCGACTACGCCGCGTTGAGAAAACGCCCCCCAAACGTCCTTTTACTTGGCTCTCGATCCCGCCGCGGCTTCTTCCTCGGGTTTTGCCGTCGGCACGACCTTATCGAAATTGGGTTGCGCACGGGTGCGGCCCTTTCCCATCGCCCATTCCATAGCGTCGATGACCGTCTGCTGAAATTGAGGATTCGTCCACACGTCTTCGCGGTGGCCGAGTGCGCTGTAGTAGACGCGGCCTTTGCCTTGCTTGCTGCACCAGATGATCGGGTACGCTGGGATATTGTAAGCCTCCTGCTTGGCGCGCTCCGCACCCGGTTCGAGAAGCGCGAGCACATGCATGGTGTCTTTGTCAAACCGACGAAAGAGGTACCATTCCTCGTTCAGCGTCCATCCGTCGGGAACGTTCGCCATGGTTGGATGTTTCGGGTCGACAACCTGAATTGTCCCCTTGAACTGGGCCCCGTGCGTGAGGAACTCCGCCCCAAGCAACGTGATGAACGCATGCGGCGCCTCACCGACCCTAAACGTGTCGGCCGCGGCATGAAACCCAACGAGGCCGCCGCCGTTTTCAACCCATTCGATCAGCTCGGCCACGCCGTTCGCGCCCATGGGCGCCGCGCCGTCGACGCTGGGTTGTGTCAGGTCCCCTTGTGTATACAAGACAACAAGATCATATTTGTCGAGTTCCTCGGCGTTTATGAGACTGGCGTCTTTCGTGCTGTGGAAAGTCCCGCCGATCTCTTGCACGAGTTTGCCGAGAACCACGTCGCAAAGACTCGGACGGCCTTCCGCACGCGCCACCGGGCCATGCTCGAACGCCTGCGATTTGCTCAGAAACAGGACCTGTTTGTCCTCCGCCTGCACCGCCGGAATGCGCAGTCCCGCAAGAACCACGACAACGAGGGTAACCACCATCATCCTTAACATGCCAAGTTCTCCCCTTGAGACCACTTCCAGCGCTTCATTATGCTCACGGCAGACCCCAAACACAATTGGAACCTTTCGGCGCGCCCGCGCGTCTGTTTAGATAGAGGCCGATACAGGCCTAGGAGAGACGATGTCTCAAGACAGACGACTCATTCAAAGCGAGTTGTTGTTCTTGCAGTACCGAAAGGGCGGCCAGCAAGCGCTCGCGGAACTCATCGGCCTTTGGGAACGTCCGCTGTTCTACTATGTCCGGCGGATGGTGAGTTCCGAGGAAGACGCGTGGGACGTTCTTCAGGACGTGTGGTTGCGAGTGGTTCGGAGCATCGGCCGCGTACGAAAAAGCGGCTCCTTGCCCGCCTGGCTTTACAAAGTGGCGCACAACGCAACCATGAGCCATCTGCGAAAGGTGTCTCGCTGGGAACCGCTCGCGGACGACTGTGATGGACAAGCCGTCGAGCCCACTGCCGTCACGTTCTCTCCCGATGAAGCCGAAGAAGTCCATTGGGCGCTGGGTAAACTGAAGTTGCGCGACAGAGAACTACTGACGCTCTTCTTCCTCGAAGGGTTCTCTTTGGCGGAGATCTCGGAAGTAGTCGGCGCGCCGGTGGGGACAATTAAGTCGCGCCTTCACCGTGCGAAGAAGGCACTGCGCCGAATCCTGGAAGAAGAAAAGAGCCCGTAAAAGGAAACAGTTTGTATCTCTTGTGAGCAAGAAAAGGACTGCAGGGATGCTGCAAAAGCCCAAACCATGTCATTCCCGCGCAGGCGGGAATCTCTATCCTATTGGCCAGCAATGCGTTACGAAGAGGCCAGCCATATTGGACTTCTTCACACGAGCGCATTCAACCGAAACCAGATCCCCGCTTTCGCGGGGATGACACACGAGAATCGACTTTGCGGAACGTCCCGAAAGTGGGAATGACAGTAAGGGGTCATGGGCTTTTCCAGCAGTCCCTCTGTCCCTTTTCTTGCGTCCCTTTTCTTGTGGCAATTCCTAGATACGCAGTATTGGGAGCACTGAAATGAGCAATGAAAAACTGCGAAGCCGGTTGTTGGCAAGCGAGACCTTTTCGCCGGACCTCAAGGCCAAATACGATGCCGCCCTGGCGGGACTACTCGAACGTCGGCTCAAGCCGCACGAGAAACTCGCCTGGAGCGTTGCGGCATTCATGGGTGTAGCGTTCGCCGTCGGATGGTTCGTTATGGCCGCCTGGGTGGCGCCCCCCGGATTCCCCGTTCTGGCACGGGTAATGTGGTACGGCGGATCCGTTTTCGGCATTTGCTGGGTCGTTTTCAGCGTATCAATCCTCATTAAAGGAAAGAGGCATCTGAAACGGGACCCCAATCTCGCCGCAGGCCTGACCTGGGGGTTCATGTTGGCAGTGACGATCGCCTGTCTCATACTCGGCACGTCATTACCTGACCCAGCCAAAGGGGCGCAAATGATGGTCTACGCCCTGGTGTTCCTGGTGATATTCGGCGTGATGCCCATGATCTTCAACCGCATCAACAAAGCCGAACTCAACATCCGCGAAGACATCCTGCGAATCGAACTCCGCCAGGCCCAACTGGCAGAGAATATTGACCGTAACCGTGACAACCAGGAAACAGAATAGCGGGGGCGGCCACCGCCGCCCTGGCTACTGTTCTGTGAAATCTTTCCTGCCGGCCGTAATTGGATGCGCCTTGGGCGAACCCTTAGCGTCCGAAATACCCGCGTCGAGTGTGGCTGTCACCGGATGTCTTCGGCAACCCCTGATCGCGCGGAACGGGCGTTACTGCAGACAGCAGTGACTCGCCTTTCCGCAACGCCTCGTCCAGGCTGGCGGCACGGTGCAGCGTCGGCTGGGCTGAGTGCCCTGTACCGAGCACCAGGGTATCATCGCTTGGGAACGCGGCCGATGTGTAAGTCATGCACTTCCCGTCGTCCCCTTGAATCTTGACGCAGCCCTGTTCTACTTTGAACCAACCGCTTAGCCTGATCGCGTCCGACAGACCTTCAACAAAAGCCGTGCGTTGCGAGCTGCCGTCCTCGCCAAAATAGTACACGGCCCATTCCCGCCTGCCGCTTTTCGGGAGGACGGATTCTCGAACCCATGTCCCAAGCAGCCGTTGCCGGAGCCGGCCGTCATCGAGATCCTGCACGCTTTCCGCAAGCCAGCGTTCTGGATTGTCTGCAATGGCATCCTCCGGATAGGCCACCTTGAGCACCTGGCCAGGTGCAAGCGTAAATTCGTCATTGTAACTCTTCCGTTGCCGCAAAGGCTCATCGATTCCGTTCCCGTAGTCAAGCCAACTAACGTAGAGGGTGTATACCCCGGCAGGAAGCTGGTCAAAGCGGAAGCGCCCAGCGTCCTCGGGGCGGAACCAGGTCTGGTTCTTCTTAACCCGTACCTGGAAAGTCCCGCAGCCGGTGTCGAACATCGAGAAGACGCCATCCCGTGAATACCGCAGGAACACGGAGTAACCGTCCCTGGGTTTTCCGGTTCCATCGAGCACAAGGCCCTCAATACGACATTCGGGCTGCAAAGCGACTCGGAGTTCACTTTCTCCGGAGCGCCACTCGACGCGGGCTGCGGCGTAGCCGTCCTTCTGGACGGCTACGGTTCCCCGGCTCAAGGAGAGGCCATTGAAACAGGCCAAGCCGCGTGCATCGGTTTCGGCCCCGCGCTCACTCGAATACTTGACGTCTTGCCACTCGAAAGCCTGTCCAAAACGTATCGAGTTGGGATCCAGAACACGTACACATGCCCCTTGCACAGCTTTGCCCGGGGCGGCGTCCTCTGTGACGCGTACGTGGAGAGTTCTTGCGGCGCTTAGTCTAAGAAGCACTTCCTTGCCAGGTGTCTGCGCGCCGAAAGCCTCAATGGTAACGGTGTCCAGGGCAGCCTGGCTGTACCCGTCCGCGGTGACCACCACCCGCGTGATCTTGCCCGCGCGCAGGTGGTGATTGTATCCCCCTATGACGAAAGTGCCGTCCTCGGATGTGAAATAGGTCGATGTGCCGCCCCATTGGATCTGGTCCTTCGGCAGCAGCGCCTTCGTTGACGATACCGTAGTCCGAACCTGGAAATCGCGCACAGGTCGGCCACTCGAGTCGACCACGCGCCCCCGAATGACGCCGGCGGGTCGGCGCGACGGCGCCGGATAAATGCGCCTGACTTCCTTGGGTACTTCACCGCCAATGACGAAACCCACTTCGAGCAGGTTCTCGCTGTTGGCGTCGAGAAGGCACCATTGGTACGGTGTCTCGCCCAGGTTTTGTGCGCAGATGTTCACATAGCATGGGAGCTGCGCCTCGTAATAGGACCTAACATCAAACGGGATCCCGTCGGCCTCAAACCGCCCGTTCTCGTCGCACACCACCCACCTTCTGCCCGCACGCACCGATGCGTGGGCAAGGGGCCGTCCTGCTTCGTCTGTAACCGTTCCTGTGGCTCTTCCGCCCGCGCGCGCCAAGCGTAGATCCAACTCCGTCTCGCCGCAGAGCAACGTGCTGAACCCGAAGCCCCGATAGCTGTAGCCCGGACACCGGGGATAGAGCCTTTGCGTAACGGTGTTCTGCCGCACCCCCTCTATCAGGTAGCGCCCATCTGCGTCGGCCGTCGTCAATGCCCCGTCGAAAAGGATCCTGCCGCTGGGAATGGGTTTTCCCGTTTCTTTGTTCAGGATTCGTCCCCGGACAATCCCGCGCTTCTCCATACGGATGTCCTTGTTGAACGTCAATCCCATCCCAACCGTGATCAGTTGGCCCTCGAATCCCGGAGCGATATCGCCGCCCAAGTAACCTTTCCGCGCCGCAACCCGCCATTGGCCGGCCGGCACGCGCAACCGGAATCGGCCATCGGCACCCGTCACATCTTCCCGCGTGTCCAGCGGCCCGACAGCCCAACGCGTAGCCCATACCTTCGCGCCCGCTAACGGCTTCCCGGCCGGACCATACACTGTCCCACGGATCACGTCCGTCTCTCCGCGTGCCACCTTGGTTCCGGGGTACCCCGCAGGCGCAACATCACGCGGCTCGAGGCCCGCCTCAGGCCCGCTCGATGCTGCTTCGGTGACAGGTGTTTCCTCGACAGGCTCAACAATCGCCGATACAACCGCCGCCTTGCTCGCCGAAAAGTTCTCAGTTGGCTCAGCCAACTCGTTTTCCTGCGTTTCCTCGGCCTCGATGTTTACGCCATAGGCGACCTTCTCCTCCGCCGGCCCTTGGCGCTTGAAGGCCCAAACCCCCGCCGACGCCAATACCAGCGCCAGCGCCGCAACCAGCGACACGGTAACGGCC
>DUZM01000286.1 GCA_013349485.1 Candidatus Hydrogenedentota bacterium
GCAGAAACAACCCGTGAACGTGACGCCTTCCTGGCCGATCCGGTCGATATTCGGCGTGGTGTTGCGCGCATAGCCGTTGATCGACAAATGGTCGGCGCGTACGCAATCCAAATCAACGTATAATATCCGCATTCGATGTCTCCCCGCCCGGCCACGCCGGAATCAAATAGGTCCTTCGTCGAGTCTTCGTCCGATCGGCTCCGTGTCAAGAGCGCGAGACTCCTATACAACGTCCCGTGTTCACTTCTCAAACCTTCGACTTCGGGGAAGCCTTTATTGGCGGCAGCCCCACCTTTCCGTCATTGCGAGCGAAGCGAAGCAATCACTTCTCGCCAGATACGCCGGGCCACTCGTGGAAAATGATTGCCGCGTCGCTCCCCCGCCGTTGGCGCGGTCGCTCCTTGCAATGACGATGGAACAGAACACGTTACGTTGCGAACCCCCGCCGAATGGGTCTGCAGTTCGCAATGACGGCAGAATTAGTTCCCTGAACTTGCGGCCCTGGCCTCTCAAAGAAATCCGCGCACATGTGTTCAAGGGATTCATGGTCCCGCATGCTAGTCTTTCGGCAGACGCGTGTCCAAGGAAATGGCCGTGCGAACCGTGCGGGCTTCGCCCGGTTCGAGCGGCGCCCTATCCGGCACCAACTCGAGGTTCACGTGTTCGTTCCGCGTGTTGAAGAAGTAGAAGAGATTCTCCAACTCGTCGGGATGTACCGTCATCGCTACCACAAGCCGTTTCCCTGGCACGCGCGCGGCCCAGCGGCTTACGCCCGCCGCCTCGATAGGTTCTCCGCCGAAGAATCCCGCTTCCATAACCTTGAGCGGGTGCTTCTCCCATTGACCGTTCTTCTCGAGCCAAATCTCCGGCTCCCTATCGCCGTGCGTCCAGAATTCGGGATGGACCTTGACCGCCGGGACGATCGGCTCGGGGCCTTCATTCTTGATGGTGTATCGCAATTCGAGCGGGCCCTCGTCCGATTGGAACGCCGCCGTCCGCTCGACCACGAGTCCTGACTCGAGCGTCCCGCGGACCGTGACCGATCGGGGCGACTGCGCGATGATCTCATAGTCCGTACGCAGGGGTTCCTCACGCACGGTTGTGCCCTTGGCCTGGAGATACCATTCCTGAAGCGTCCACCGTTGGCTGGCCACGGACTGCACCCCGCGAAACACGTCCTTGCCGGCCCGTTTGTCCTCGAACCGTATGATGGCGCCCGCCAACCCCGGCGCCACCTCGGCCGCGTACCGCGCATTCTCAATCGACACGTACGGATAGACTTCCTTCGGCCGGCGTTGGCCGAGCGGCCCGAGGTGTTCCTCGACCGACTTCTCGAGCGGTACGTGAAACCGGCCGTACTGCTCGTCCAACTGGCGGATGCCCAGTTCCCGGCACCATTCGAGGAACTCGAGCGAATCGATCTCCGCCGGCCGTTCGAGGAGGTACCGGCCGGGCTCCTTGGTCACGTCCGCCGCACACGTAAGGCCGACGTACTGGAGGCGAAGCCACTGCTCGCGCACCCGCCGCCGAATCGTGTCCGTCTCCGCTGCAGCCAACGCCCGCTTCATGATTTCGATGGCGCGCCGCGCGAATGTGGCGTCCAGCCACGCCCCGTCGTCGAAACAGCCCATCACGACCTTCTTCTCGAGGGCGTACTCCGTCATGAAATCAATGTATTCATCCATATAAGGGGCGGTTTCGGCGTAATAGAGGCGCAGGAATTCCTCCCGCAGCGCGGCATGATCCACGTAGGGGTTCCACATGCCTTTTGCGATGAGATACGTCCGCAGCGGCGTCATGCCGCCGGTGCCGTACGGGTCGCCCTGCACAAACGTCCCGATGACGTCATGTTCTGCGTACGTGCGCAGATTCGGTACGATCACGTGCAGGTTCGGGTGCGGCCGCATCCAACTTGCGAAGTTCGGCGCGTAATCATACACGAGCAGGTTACCCGTAAGCTTCGACCAGGCCTCGAGATCCTTCATGAACCGCCGGTTCTCGTCTCGGGTGCGCTCCTCGAGTGGCCGCAGAAAATCGCACTCGATGGTGCACAACTGGAAATAGACGTTGTCGCGAGGCTGCATGTGTTTTGGCGGCCGGCGTGTATAGGCGTAGGCGTAGGTCATGATGTCCTTATCCGGGAACTCCTCGGCGAACAGGTCGGCCGTGCGGTTGATCCCCGTCAACATCGAGCCCATCGGCGTGCCTTCCCGTTCGTCGACGGCCGCGCACTCCGGACACAGGCAGTGCGTGCCCAGGTCCTCCTGCATAATGCACCAGAACTCCGCGCCGGGATTCGCCGCGTGCCACCGCCGCAACGTTTTCATAATCACGCCGGGAAGCTCGGGATTCGTCATGCACAACTGATAGATGCGGTCGAGGGCCCGCTGTCCCCACTCGCGTTTGTAGTCCTCGGGATCGTCCATCGCGACCCGTTCGCCGTCTTCATTCATCCCGAAGTACTCCGGGTGTTCTGGGAAGTATTCCGGCGGCGGGACCAACTGGTAGAAATTGTGGCCATAAGACACTGCAAAACGCGGCATCCGGAAATGGTGGGCGCGTTCGAACTCGGTGTGGCCCGCCGAACCCGGCGCCCCGTGGTAGCTGTTCGACCAGCGATACCGGAACGGGGGCACATAGCCGTATTCAATCGGCGCCATCGCTACCGGCGGCATTTCGGGGATATGCGTCGCGTCGGGCGCCAACCACCGCACCCCCATGTATCGATCGAACAATTCGTGCACACCGTGCAATGTACCACGCGACGTATTGCCGGCAATTGCCAAATCCCCGTTCTATAGCGTCCGAATTACGAAGCCGGCTTCGGCGAGCCCTGCAGAACCCACTTCCGATCGCAGGTCGGCCGGCAGAGTATTTATGCCCACCAGCACGTTCACGCCTGGGCCGGCCTCCTCCTGGTTCGGCGGCTTATGTCCCGTACACTGCTCCCAGTAGTCCTGGAACAGGGCTGCCGCGTCCGCTGCCTCGGCCGACGCGACTACGCGGAACATCCCATAGTCGTCCCGCGTCACCCACGCTGCGTCGCACCACGCGCCCGCAGATAGCACCAACACGATTGCACAGAAAACCGGCTTGGCATAGATTCTCCCACGCATCTTCTGCCTCCCTTCCGCTCTTGCCTGTTGTGGTTTCTGCCGTCGCCTCATCCCCGTACACGGAACCGCAACTTTCGCACAACGAACGCGGGATGCGACCCATTGCACAAAGACACGTTACGCGCTATTGCCTTTGGGCGTAAACGCTATAGTTGTCTTGACAATGTGCTCCGTTGCCGGCGGATAGTCTACGGTGACGCGCATGAGCGTCTCGCTGCGGCCGTTTGCCTCGCAGGCGTCGCGAAGGTCCTCGACTTCTACTCGTCCGGATCCGGTGTCGAGGCACAACTGCCCTTCGGGTCCCAGTATATGTAGCTTGCTCCCGTCCGTCCGGACGTCACGCCACGTCATGAATACTTCACGGAACCCGCCGCTCCCGCCATCGAACCGGGCAACGTCCCGAAGCTCGACGCGCCCGTCCGGCTGAAGAGACATCGTCCGTTCGAGACGTGCAAGGTGGGCGTCGTCGGGGTAGGCCTGCTCGAAGCGCAGCGTGAAATGGTCCTCGGCTACGTCGGTCATCGCGCCGCGGCATTCCGGACCCGGCGCCTGCCGGAGGCCGTCAGCCACGGGCACGCTGTGGCCTTGGGACCCACAGAACAGGTTGTCATAGCGCGTTTCCGGGAGAAAGTAGTCCCGGGTGTACCGGCCGGCGCCCGGGTCGCAAAGATACGTCGTATCGCCGATGTGCAGCACGAAACTTCCTACGTCGTTGTGGTTGTGCGGTTCTGCATTGTGCCCGGCTTTGCCGATAAGGATTATGGGCAATCCGTCCAGCCGGCTTACGCACCGCGCGATGCCTGCCGCCGCGTAATAGGCCGGCCCGGAAAGGTCGGGAAGGTCGGGCTCGGGCGGCATAGGCCATAGCAAGTCGAGCAGGGCGACCACAAACCGCGATCCGGGACTGGGCTGCGCCAGGGCAATCAACTCGGGCGTGTCCGTTCGCTGTGCTATCCGCGTTGTTACGTGAGGGAGAAGCTTCACGGCCCCGGCGTCTGAGAACGTCGCGTAGTTCTGGCCGCCCAGCCACATGGCCAAGGGGAACCGCGCGATAGACTTCAGCTTCGGGTGGTCCAGCAGGTCGATTGCGCCGTCCGCGCGCGAACGCAACATCTCCGCGCACGCCACGAAATGCAGGAGGCCGTAATTCCAGTATCCGACACCTTCGGTGCAGGCGCCGTCCTCAGCAAATCCGTTTTCGAGATAGTTTTGAAGTTGCTCGATTACTTTGGCGAGAATCGCCGCTTGGCGCCGCGGGTCGGATTCGAGCACCAGGGCCGCCTCGCCGATAGATCCCATACACACGCCCGTCCAGTTCGTGGGCTGCGTCTCATACCCGAAGAGCCCCGCGTGCTCCATGTAGTTGTCGAAGATCCTTTTGCGGACCTCGGTTTGCACGCGGTTGCGAATCTCGAGCGGCAGGCGTTCGTCAAGCACATGGACGACTAAAGCCAAGTCCGATGCCGTTTCCGCGGCCGTCAGGTCGACGTTCCACACAAAAACCTCGTGAGCCGGCAGCACCCAGGTGGTTTCCTCGCAAATGCTCCAGATGACATCGCAGAGCAGGTCAAGCTTACGGGAATCTTCGCCAAGCCATACCGCCATCGCCAGCTTGCGCAGCAGCTCGCGTTTGCCGAAACACACCTGCTGGTAACCGCCGCGGGCCCCCGTGTGAAGGTATTCCCGATACAGCGTGTAGGTGGTCTGCGGGACTTCGTTGGCGTGGTCGGCGGCCCACGCCAAGGCTTGTTCCCCTGCCGGCGTGCGCCTTAGGTCGGCCAGCGAGAGGGCCGCCAGTTCCGGCAAAAGCGGGGCCTCCCGGTGTGCCGTCAGCGTTTGATACAATCTTTCCGGGGAAACGTTCACCGTTTTCCTCCCTCGGCCATGTCGTGCAGGCGTTCGATGGCCCGCGCGAGTCTGTGTCGGTGGTCTTCGATCGGCGCGGGGTCGGTCGTGTATGTCGTTTTGCTCGTGGTTACCTCTTCCGGCACGGCGAGCAGCGCTTCATATGCGGCGCGCTGTTCCGCCGAAAGGGCGGCCCCGTTGTCTTTCAGGAGGTCGCGAAGTATCACGAAATATTCGTAGTCCTCGATGCCCTCGCGGAGCATTTCGAGCCGTTGGCTCGATACCGGTCCCTCGAGGATCGGCCGGCCGGGCCGGCCATCGGCGCATTCGAGCGGCGGATACAGCAGCCGGCCCGCCCCGTTGCCGTAGCCGAGCCGGACCCCCCGGCCCAGGTTGGGCCGACGCCACGACATCGGGTCTGCGTACGGATTCTGTGGGTAGTCCGGGTAGGCCGGCGGCGAGGTCCACAGGTTGGTCGTCCAGATCAACACGCCGGAGATCTCGTATTTCCACGTTTGCCAGAGCCACACGCGTAACTCCGTGCCGGGATGATCGATGAAATGCGTCACGTAGGGCGCTTTGGGAATGTCGCACACGTACCACCAGAACGCTTCGCCCTCCCTTAAGCGCGCCTTGGAACGGGTGTACTCGTAGTTTGACGTCAGCGGACACCACAGGTCCACGCCGCCGAGCAGGTCTTCCTCGACGTGGATCGTCAACATCCGGCGCAGGTCCGGCGCAACGGCATCGAGACGTCGATTGCTTTCCATGACGAAAGGGTAGTCGTACGGGGTCGGCTCGTCGAACCAATAGACAAACGCTTCGTCGAGCCAACCTCGCTCGCGCAGATGTGCCTCCATCTGCGTTGCGTAGCTCGTGAACAGGGCTTTGTATTCCGGCGTGTCTTCACCGAAACCTCTCAGACTGCGCTCATGTTCCGCAGGCCATTTGCCCCGTCCCATGCCTTCGAGATGCAGTCGAAACGTATTGAAATGGTACTTGGTTAAAGCACGTTCCATGGCCGTGTCCCAGGCCGGCCAGTCGAATTCGACCTTCAAGCCGGCCGGATCTACGTCGTCGCCCGGGCGCACCTCCGGCCACGTCGCCGTAAACGGGTCCATCGGCACGGGATCGTACGGAGACAGATGGTTTGTGGACATCGCCTCCATATACAGATCCCAGACCTGCCGCTGGTCCGCCTCGGTTTCGAGGCCGTGATAGTTGTTGATCGCACCTTGTGAAAGGCCAAACGCCGTCTCGCACGTCATGCGCTCCGGCAGTGCAAAATCGTACACCTCGACGGTAATGGGCGCCGCCGCCTCGTACCGTTCCGCCGAAATGCGAATCGTGCCGCGGTAGGCCCCGGCCTTGGCGGCCTCGGGAACCTTCACGCGCACCCAGATCGCCTGATTCGTCCCGGCCGTCACCGCTATCGGCGCGGACAATGGCGGCAACGGGTCCGGCCACGGCGCGGCTACGCTCGACGCGTCCGTCGGGATCGTCACCGGCACATACCGGACCTCGAGGATATCGACGGCCCCGGCGGCAATGGTGGCCCCTTCCGGACCCTCGAGGTCCGTGCACTCGACCGCCAGCCCCGTCAATCCGGGCCGGGGCGACAACACCAGTTGCGCGGCTTCCGCCTCATTGCGCGCCGCCCGGATCACCAACGCGTCGCCGTGTCGTTGCGGAACGGGGGTCTTCGCGCCAACCTTCCACCCGGACGATGTCCGCCAGAGACCGACCTCTTCGCTCGAAGCGGGCAGTTGTTCTCCGTAACCGAACTCGTAGAATGTCGATACGTCAAAATCGAACCCCGCCCGGAACAACGTTCCCGGACTTACCGTGAGTTCCATATGATGCCGCCCCGTTTGCGTCAGCTCATACGGCACCGCCACCACCTGCGATCCCGGCTCGATCTTGACCAGCCGGCCGAACGATGCGGTATCCCCGTCCGGTCCGGTCACCCGCGCGGCGGCCTCGACTTCGGCGGGCGCGGCGCCCGGGAGATCCAGGTCAAGCAGTACACGGTTCTCACCATGCGGGATCAGGTCCCCCAATTCGAGTACGGTCACCTCCAGTTCGGGCGCTGTCTCGAGTAGCTCGACGTAGTGCGTTTTTCCCGTGGCCGTGACCGGCGGCCCGTCGACCTCGGCGCGCAAGTAATAGCCCCGCAGTCCCATGACGTTAAGTTCGAAATCCCTTCCTGCCGGCTCGTCCGCTTCGCACCGAATGCGCACAAACACGTTGTCCGCAGGAAACATCGATTCGGGAAGTTCAATTACCTGGCCCCGAACGTCCGCGATGCGCCCGACGTCTTCCCACACGGCGCCGTTCGTCGACGCTTCTACGATCAACGCGCCTTTCTCGCGGTACGCCGGCGCCAAAAACACGCTGCCCCGCAGGAACTGCCGGCCCGCGAGCTCATGGTTCATGAGAAGCTCGGAACCATCCCCCATCAGAAATGCGTCGTGATTGAAATAGGTGTTTTTGTAGCCCGCCAAGGCACGGCCATGGTTGACCTTATGCACGTCCCACGTCATGCGCGATTCAAACACGTTGCCCTGAACGAATTCGCCGTCTCCTAGAATCAACCCTTCGACCATCCGGTACACCGGCTCAACACGATGCACGGCGACGTTGTCAAAAAACAGCCGGCCGCGCCGCATCCGTGCGTGGCCCAGCCGGAGCCGCACGTTCTCCTCCGTAATCGCGCTGGGCGTCTGAAAATACATACGCACCGGCGCCCAGCGGCCCGGCTCGACGTCGTATAGAACGTAATTGCTGCACCTAGGCCCGATGACGGGCGGGCCGCCTCCCCGTTGTTCCTGGAAAACGTCGACGCGCAGCACATAGCACGCATTCGGCGCCAGCGGCAGCGGCTCGGACAACCAATAGCTGGTGTGGTCCTTCGTGCCATCGACATACGCCGACCACGCACCATCCACGGCTTGGTCTCGGGAACGGCCGCCCGTGCCCGCGTTCAACCGCCACCCGTCCGGCGCCTCGGCGGTTCCCGTTTCGAACGAACCGTTCGGCGCGGCGATCTTCTGCGCCCAACCGGAACCGGCGAGTATCGCCCCAATCACGCCGAGAAGAATCAAACCAATCCGAAAGTGGCTTGAACGCATAATTTCTGCTCCTTAATGTGTCTCGACTACGTTGCATTGACCCGAAGTAGGCGGGCTCCGCCCAAGAATTGCGACCGGCACGACCCACACCCTAGCACACGCTTACCCAAGCATCGCATATTTCTGCCGGATCCACGCCGCCGAGGAACCCAGGAGAGTATACGGTCTTCACGGGATCGTGCACAAACACGTGCACAGACAACCGGTCCTTGACCACTGAAAGCCGAAAGTTGGAAGCTGAAGACTATAGACTAAATGCCATGTTTCAAGACTACAAGGTTACCTATCTTCGGAAGCACATCAAAGTCCGCGAGGCGCACCCGATGCCCTTCTTACGGCACAGGGGGTTGCCCACACCCTCTCCGAATCGGCGCGCAGCGTCCCGCACGCGTCGATGATCACCCAGTTCGACGTGACGGCCTTCGTCGAATATACCAAGGCCTCCCGCGAGGCCATGAAGGCGGCCAGCGCGTTGCGCCTCGGCATTGCCTGGACCCTCGTTGCGTTCGACGAGAAATACCGCACGCCGCTGCGACGGGCGGGATTCCTCACCCGAGACCCGCGCCAAGTCCAGCGGAAGATATACGGCCGGCCCGGCGCCCGCAAACGGTTCCAGTTCCCAAAACACTAGCACCGCATACCCAACCGAACGCTATTATTGCCGCAGGTTCGCTAGTGCCTTCGGATCAACCAGATTGACCCGGCGGCCAGAAGTAGAACGGCGGCGATCCCAACGACTGCTGTCGTGGGACTCGCACTCTTGACGGGATCTGCGGTCGTGGGCGCCGGGTTATCTTGGCGGGGCTTCTGGTCGACCTGCCCAGGCAGAGTCTTTTTGGCGAGAACTTGATCGAGATCCCTTTTCGAATCCTCGATCATGCGATCGAATTCGTAATCGCGGGAAACGTCGCGGCCCGCCTGCTCGTCCAGGGTAACAACAAAGACTCGTCTGTTTTCTGGGTACCCCGTCGCCTGCCATGTAAAGAAGTCGTCTTCAATCGGTACATTGACCTCGATAGAAGTAACACGTATATCGATGGCCCAGCCGTTCGAGGAAACGTTCGGATCGCTCGCGTGTCTTTCAGAGTCGAAAGAGACCTTCATGGGGAACCAAATACCCGGTGCTACCTCCTGTACATCAACCGAGTATTTGTCGTCCCTGAAAACCCCGTTGTGTTCCGATGACATCACCATTTTCGTGGTGAGAAAACCCTTGTCTGGGTCCACTGTGTATACAATAGTCGGCGAAGTGGATTGGCCCCTGTACTGCTTGATCTGAATGACTTCGTCTCCATCCTCGACGACCCGCTCGGCCGAGAAGGAATAATCCCCAGACACCTCAAGGATGTCCCTAAAACTCTGTGCATTGAAAGCACCGACTGCAAAGTCTAGGATGTCCTGGATTTCAGCCAAGTCAAGCTTGATCTTCGCCCTGTCGCTCATGGTTTCGATCGATTCGTGTTCGTATAGGTAAAGCCAGTCGCCTTCTTCCCACAAGCTGAGGTATGCCTCGTTAATAACCTGGTGTCTAGTCGAACACCCAACGTACATGCCCTCGCCGTCGGGAGTGGCCGCACCCCAGGGCGTATTCTGCCACGATGTAGTCTGCGTGTCCCACCGTTGCTTACTGCCCTTGTCCACGCGATGGATAATCTGCTTATGTGTGACTTTATGTAACTCGCCATCTCGCACGCCATAGCTCGAGCTCTCGAGTTCGATGGTTGCGACGAGGCTCTTGATTTTGTGTCGGCTGGCTTCTTGTTGCTCAATGACGATCTCGAGGAGATCCTCATCGGCGGACGCCGCATACGCTGCGAAAGCGCAAGCCGCCGCGAC
>DUZM01000179.1 GCA_013349485.1 Candidatus Hydrogenedentota bacterium
AAATTCCCAATCAAGTTGGGAATGACATGGTTGGGGCGTTTTCAACAACCCCGCAGTCGCGTCTCGCTCCCTGTCACGGCACGTTCGTTGCAGTGTGTGTTCGCTTGATCCAGGCCGGATTTCCTGACAAATCCTTACGCGCCGATTTGAGGCAAGCCATGTTAAGTTGTCCTGATTTGCGGTTTTGTGATACTCAGAAGAGTCACCTCCTGCGCGGCAGCATCAAAGACGGGAGTCGTCCATGCTGGGTTGGTTGCGAAAAGCTTCGCCGTTACTTCTTTGCGTATCCGTTCTGGCGATTGCCACACTCCTGACGTTTTCGGCCGTTCTGAAGGTGGACAAGGCGGAACGCGCCGGGCGGTACGATGTCTATCGGTATTTCGGTCCCCAAGCCTATTATATGGACTATGTGCTGCACCAGGGCGAATTGCCGCTTTGGAACCCGCTGACGTATTGCGGCATGCCTTTCGCCGCGAACCCGCAAGTGGCGTTCTTCTATCCCCCGAACCTAGTCCGGAGTTTGCTGACATTTCATCCCACGCCCTTCAAGACCCAAGTGGGATTGATTGTCCTGATGGGGCTGCACCTGCTCCTGGCCGGAACCGGGACCTTCTTTCTTGCGCGGAGCCACAAGTTGAGCTACGGCGCATCGTTTACGGCCGCGATTGCCTTCACGTTCAGCGCACTGATGGTGCGCCGCGTGTGCGAGTACCATTTCATTTCGGCGATCGGCTGGCTGCCTGTGCTGCTGCTTATCGTGAAACACGCCCTCAGCACTTCGGACCTGCGACGCCGCGTGTTTCTTGGCCTGCTGCTAGGGCTGGTGTTCGGGATCAGCCTACTGGGCGGCTTTCTCCAGGTGGCGGTATACATGGGGGTCTCTTTGGCCGCTTATGTCATTGTCTACCGAATGCTGCACATCGGGCGACGGGACGTCCAGCCGAGTGCGAGACTGGGCAAGACTCTTTGTGGCGATGCGCTCACTGTCGGCCTCTTGTGCCTGGTGGGTATTGGTGTAGCTGCGGCCATGGTCTTGCCGTGCGCGGAACTCGCGAGCTTCGGCGCCAGAACCCGAGACGACGCAAACGCCGTAAGCGACTACAGTCCCGACATCACGCCGCGCTATTTCTGGGAAAGCATGATCGTGTATGCCGGGCGGAAATTTGAAACCGAAACGATACGCGGCGCCGGCATTGGGATTTTGGCCCTGGCGCTTGTTGGACTCACGCATGCGCGGCGCCGGGACGTCGCCTTGTACTTCGTGTTGTTCCTCGTGCTCCTAGACTGCACACTCGGCGCCCCGTTCCCGGTTGCCACGTTGCTAGGCTGGGTGACGCCGTTCAAAATGGTTTCGTCGACGCGAGCATTTGACCTGGCGCTATTACCGTTAGCCGTGCTGGCCGGATTCGGGGTAGACGCAGCAAGCGCCCAACTCAAATCCCGATGGCTGGCCGGCCTGCGCGGTGTCGCCATAGCGGCGGTTGGTGTGGCGATGCTCGTTCCGCTTACGAGGTGGACGCAGGCCGACTATTACTTGCCGGTGTCGAGACTCGTTATTGTGGCGCCGGCCGCAACCGTGGCGGCAGCGCTGTGTATAGGCATCATTCGGTACCCGAAGGCATGGCGGCTTGTGTTCCCCCTTTTGATCTTCGGGGAAACCTTGTGTTGGACGAAACACTACGTGCCGCATCTTGTGAAGCGCAAGAATTTCACTGAATGGGCGGGAGTTTACGAGGGAGGAGAACCGTTCTGGCAAGACAATCGCCGTGGCACCGATCTCGTCGAGAACCGGCATCTGTACGCCCTGAAACCGGCCATCAACGGCTACGACCCGCTCCATATCGCGCGCGTACGCAACGTATTGGCCAGTCCAGTACGGACAAGAAAGTACACGAGACTCGTTCGCCACGAAGAAGTGACTGCCGACAACCAGTGGGGCAATTTGTTTCTCAAACGCTCGTTCTGGCTCGCGCAGCAATACGTCGACGGGCCGTTGCCGGATAAGAGGGATCTCTTTCCTTCGACAACGACGGTTTTCCTCGAGGGCGTCCACGGCCTGCCGGTTCCGAAGATCGCCAGAAGCGATCTTCCGAACCGAAGCGTCTCAGAAGACGCGATTACAACGCGGCTTGAGGTCCCGGCTGCATCGCCGTTCACGCAACGCGAAGACGGCTCGAGGAAATGCCGAATTCCCCTGCCGGTCACCGATATGCCCGAGACGAACGCCGCCTTGTGCGTGCGCTGCAAGAGCACGTGCCAGGCATTTGTGAAAGCTTGGTTCCATGACCCCACGACGGGGCGGTCGGAGCTGGGCAAGACCTACAAGATAGGCCATACAAGAGGACGACAAAAAGACCTCGAATTTCCCTTGCCTGACTTCTCGCAACTCAAGGCGACCATCACTATCGAGACGAAACACCCCACCGCGAGACCCCGGCTCACCGAGATGTACTTGCTGGCAGACCAAGCCGACGAGGATGACCTAATCTCCATCCTCGAGCGCGGCCCGAATTCCGTTGAACTCGACGTCGGCGATCTGCCCGACTACCGCATCCTGACCTTACTCGACGCCGCCTACCCCGGATGGGAAGCCTACGTCAACGGCGAGCAAGTCCCCATCTACCTCGCAAACGACGCCTTCAAAGCCATCGTGCTGCCCCCCGGCACGCACCACGTGCAATTCGTATTCCGCCCGCGCCCCGTCTACCTCGGCCTAACCATCTCGTCGGCGTCAATCCTACTCGTTCTCCTCGTCCTTCTCCACGCGTTGACAAGGCAATTACGCCATAGATAAGGGCCTGCTGACCCCAACAGTTGACGTTCGATCTTTGCCCCGAAACATCCTATACTGTCCGCAGGGGGTACCTCACCGCCTAAACCAAGAGGAGAGAAGGACATGCTATGCGCCGTTTTGGTCGTTGCGAGTTTGACGTCGGCGATTCCGTTGACGCCGGCCACGGACGCCGTGGCTTTTCCGTATGACACGGGTAGTTGGAAGAAATCGCTCGAGGAAAAGACGGCGGAACTCGAGCAGATGATCCTTGATCGGCACAACATCGACGGCCTGGTGGCGTCCCAGGTTACGGTGATCGATGGGAAGGCAAACCTGACCACGTCAGGCCATGCCGACGTATCCCACTCGATCAACTGGACTACACACTATTTCGTGGGGCAGGTGTATCGCTGGAAACTCACGCAAGATCCTGCGGCATTTGAGCGAGTCAAGGAGGTGTTCGAGGGCATTTATCGGTGCCAGGAGATCAACGGGGTGCCGGGCCTGATCTCGCGCGGCTATGTATACGGACATGGGCCGACCTATGAGGAACGGCGCGGCCACGGCCGTGGCCAAGAACGCTGGTGGCAGGGAGAGGGGAAGTTCTCGAACTACCGGTGGCGCGGGAATCCGAGTCATCACAATCACAGCGGCTTCTTCCGGGCGATGGGCATCGCGTGGGCGCTGCTCGATGACCCGGATATTCGCGCAAAGGCCAGGCAGAATTGTCTCGAGGTGGGCCGGCGTGTGTTCCTCGATAACGATATGGCCGTGCCGGACATCGACGGAATGGTTACGGCGCATCTTATGGCGTGGGCGCCTAAGGACCGGCCCTCGAAGCGGGCGTTCATGGTCACCTCGGAGCTCAAAGTCCTCGCCGTGGTTACCGAGGATCCCGAATTCATTGCGCTGTATGACAAATGGGTCGATCAGCTTCGCTATCGAGAATTCGCCCACCGTCCGCCGGAAGATCTCTTGAAGTACGTCCGCAAAGGCTATGACGACGACGACCACTGTTTCGCGCACCTGGATACGCTCCGGTTGCTCGAGAAAGACGAAGAGCTGCTTGCGTTCTATCGGAACTTCACCGAGGCGCTGTGGATGCATCACCAAAACGACAAACAGGCGTTGTACAATATCACGTACCAGGCCGTAACCGGCAACGACGGCAAGATCGAGGACGCGCTTTGGTGGCTCAGACACTACCCGACCAATAAGTACTTTCAGCCGCGGATGAACTCGATCCGGCCGGACATTGACGAGCTCCCGAAGCCGTTGCCGCTCAGCGAGCGGCCGTTTGACAACGAGTTCGATTTCAAAGGCGATCCGTACAAACTCGATGGGTGGCAATCGCGCATCGTCACGGATGTCAAGGCGGCGGCAATCGACCCGATGGTCGTGTACGCGTGCGACAACGGCGGGTATGTGTACCGCTCATTCAACGGGGGCGCGTCGTGGAGCGACTGCTTTCAGGGACTCGCAGGCGCAAAGGTCGCCGCCGTGCTGCCGTCGCCCGAGGAACTGGAACTGGTTGTGGCGGCTACCGATCAAGGCCTTTTCGAGAGCCGCAACGCGGGCCGCACCTGGACGAAGCTGCTCGAGCATCCCGCCTCGCGACTCATGACCGACCCTGAGGACCCGCTAATCGCTTACGCCGTCACCACGGCGGGCATCTACGAATCCGTCGCATTCGATTCCGAGCATTGGGGCCTGACCTGGCGCTCTTCCGGGGGCTACGGCCCGCCGCTCCCGGTGGTTCATTACCACGTGCTGGGCGATAGCGACGGCGCCTTGTTCATCGCCCAGGATGAGCGGAATACGCTGTGGACTTCGAGGCCCGGCTGCGACGCCTGGCGCAACCTGAGCCGGCCGTTCGGCGGCCGCTACGATTTCGCGCGGATCGCCGGCGCCGGCAACACCCTGGCCGCGTTTGCCCCGGGCGCCAGCACTATCGCCGTCTCGACGGACGGGGGCGTCAACTGGACGCCGAAAGGCCGCCAAATTTATTGGTACGGAAGGAATGCCGGACTGGCAGCGGTGGACGTGAACGACGTGGCCGTAGACCCGCGCGACCCGAACACGCTCTATGTGGCCGGGCCGAGAAACGTGTGGGTGAGCCGCGACCTTGGCGACTCGTGGCAACCGTCCAACGAAGGGCTTGCCATCCCGGCCGTGAGCGCCCTGGCCGCCGATCCGGCAACCGGCGCAGTGTACGCGGGCACACCCGGCGGGCTCTACGAATCGAGGGACGCTGGCGCGACGTGGCGTCCCTCGAACCTGGTTCCCATGTTCGAAGGTCTCAACCTCATCGAGACGAGCCCAGTAGACTACCTCGAATCGTACTGGATGGCCCGGTGCCACGGATTCATCACGGTGGAACAGGCAAAGGCCTCTTGGGAAGAGGAGGCGCCCAGGAAAGAGGAATAGGGCCGTCAATCGCGTTTTCGAGGCGTTGTGGGGCGGCCAAGCATTGAACACCGCATAACGTGGCCGATATACTGGCGCCGTCAACGTTGGTGAGGTCTTGCTCCCGTCGTAGAAAGCGTTTCGGTGACTCTCGCAAATCGCATCACAATGGTCCGCATCGTGCTGATTCCGGTGCTGGCCGCGCTCATCATGAGCTATACGCCAGAAAAGCAGTGGATTCGTATCCTTGCATTGGTGCTGTATTGCGTTGCGGCGCTCTCGGACGCCTTGGACGGGTTTGTGGCGCGGGCCTACGACCAGAAAACCCGGTTCGGCACGGTGCTCGATCCGCTCGCAGACAAGTTGATGATCAACGTCGCGTTCGTGTTCTTGGCGGTTAACAGAGAATTCAAAGAGCCGCTGCCGGCCTGGTTTCCCGTCATCATACTCGGCCGCGATTGCATTATCGTTCTCGGCTCATACCTCATCAATGAGTATTTCGGGCCGCTTCGTGTGCGGCCGCGGCTGTCGGGCAAACTGACGACGGTGTTTCAGATGAGCACCGTTGCGGCGGTGTTGCTCGAACTGGGCATTGCGCGGGGCCTCATCTGGGCCACCCTCGTGATATCGATAGTCTCGTTTTTCGACTATATGTACGTTGGCGTTAAACAGATAGGCAACGAGGACGCGGCTTGATGGCGAAGAAATCGAGCCTGCCCCTGGTGGCGATCTGCGGCCGGCCCAACGTGGGCAAATCCACGCTTTTCAACCGCATCATCGCGAAACAGCGGGCCATTGTCCACGCCGAGGAAGGAATCACGCGGGATCGCGCGTATGGCTCGGCGGAGTGGGGGGGGCGCCGATTCCGCGTCGTGGACACCGGCGGCATCGTGGAAAATCCCATCGACCCGATTGTCGAGAAGATGCAAGAACAGATCCGCGCGGCGCTCGATGAAGCCGACGTCATCGTCTTTCTTGTGGATGGACAGCAGGAGATTACGCGCATTGACGCGGAACTCCGCGACGAGCTATTCACGTACGGCAAGCCCGTCGTGTTGGCCGTGAATAAGCTCGACAACCCGGACCTCGAACTCAATCGGCATGAGTTCTACGCGCTCGGCATAGGCGAGCCGCACGCGATCTCGTCCGGGCACGGCCTCGGGATCGGGGCGCTGCTCGACGCGGTCGTCGCCCTCCTACCCGAGCCGACTCGAGCGCCTGAACTGGAAGCAGAGGGACCAAGCGTTACTCGGGTGGCCGTCATCGGCAAACCCAACGTCGGGAAGTCGTCGTTTGTCAATGCCATCTTGAATGAGGAACGTCAAATTGTCACGGAAGTGCCCGGCACCACGCGGGATGCCGTCGATCTCGAGTTCCGGTGGCGGGGCAAAGACTACATTCTCATCGACACGGCCGGCATGCGCAAGAAAGCCGGCATCAAACGAAAAGTCGAGTATTATAGTGTTGCCAGGGCGCTACGGGCGGTTCGCCGCGCCGACGTCTGTCTCGTGATGGTAGACGCCGTCGAGGGGGTGACCGACCAGGACAAGCGAATCCTCGGCTACGTGCAGGAGCAGGGCGCGGCAATCGTGATTGTGCTGACGAAATGGGATCGGGTGGCAGACAAAGACGGCCGGTTCAAGGAACTGTCTGAAGAACTTACGTTTCGGGCGCCGTTTGTCAAATACGTGCCGTTTATCACTATCTCGAACGTGACCCGGCAACGGCTGTACAGGACGTTCGAGGTCATAGACCGGGTCGCGGCCGAGGCGGCAAAACGCATTTCGACGGCCGAACTCAACCGACTGCTCGAAGAGATTCGCAACAAGGAGGCGCCGGCGGTGTATAAGGGCAAGCAGGCCAAAATCCGATACGCCACCCAGGCCGGCGTGAAGCCGACGCGGTTTGTGCTCTTTGTTAATCAGAAGCGGCTTTTTCATTTTAGTTACGTACGGCATATCGAGAATCGGCTCAGACAACGGTACGGGTTCGAGGGCGTCCCGATTCAACTCGAACTGAGAGAGGGTCGGGCCCCGGCGGCAAAACCGGAACGGGGAACGCTGGAAACGGCGACGGTGGAGCGAATGATGATTGTACCGACGAGCATCGCGGCGATCGTATTGTCGTACTTGCTCGGGGCGGTGCCCTGCGGCCTCTGGCTCGGCCTGTGGCTGCGCGACACGGACATCCGGCAGCATGGCAGCAAGAACATCGGCGCCACCAATACGTTGCGTGTCCTGGGCAAGAAACTCGGCGCGGCCGCGCTCGTGCTCGACGTCGCAAAGGGCATGGTCCCCGTGCTGCTGATTGCGCGGCTCAGCCCCTGGGACTACGCGCCGCTGCTGTGCGGCATCGCGGCCATCATCGGTCACCTCGCCCCGGTGTACCTTAAGTTGCGCGGCGGAAAGGGCATCGCAACCAGCGCCGGCGTGTTTCTCGTTTTGTGTCCTTTGCTTGTATTCATCGCACTGGCGGCTTTCCTGGTCGTCTTGGCTATCACGCGCATGGTGAGCGCGGGCTCGATCTCGGCGGCCATCGTGATGCTTGTCTTGGTCTATGTCCTCCCGTTTACGTGGGCTGCCTATCCGACGCACGCCGTTCCGGCGGGTCCCGCGCTTCGCATTGTGGTCACGCTTATGGCCCTGCTCGTCATTTGGAGGCACCGATCAAATATCCTGCGGATCCTGAAGGGTAAAGAAAACCGGTTCTGATGCGCCGTCCTCGCCCAGCAAAAACGCGCCCGCCGAGAGCGCCCACGCCCGCGTAGTCGCCCCCTCCTAGTTATTATTGACAAAAGCGAATGTCAAGGTTTTGTCAGTTTTGAGCAAACTTTGCATATTAATATAATAATTCATGGGCTTAAAGAGGTCGAAATATTGAGTCCGTCACAGCGCATCTTATTGTCGCCGTTGGTGTTAGCCGTCCAGCGAGACAGGTGGCGCGGATCTTGCGGTACCCTTGGCGGAGGGGTGTATTCGGGCAACTGCAAGTGTGCTGGAGGCCGGGCTATGGGCAGAGTTCTTGGTGCAAGGGGCGCCGTATCGACGCGTCCAATTCTGTTCGAGGAGACGGGCATAAAAGGGATGGCGCGTCGGCCAGGAAAGGGCAGGATCATGAGGACTACAAAAAGAAGAATTGTGCGTTGGGGGGTGGCTTTGGCCTTTTGCGTCGTACTTGGTGCGGCCGCCTCGGCGGATCTCGTTTCGATACCCACCGGCACCGACTTCACCATCACGATGCAGAACGACAACTATGTTCCACACGATGATTGCGAGGGTGGACTGACGCCGGGCGGCACGGATTTGATGGCCATCACCTACTTAGCGCCGAGTAACGACTGGAGCAGCGATATCTTGGGCGCGCTATGGGGACAATACGGCAGTTACGAAAGCGGCGGCGAAACCATTTGGTGGAACTATGAGACGGCGGGTGACAACCTCGGCGGAACCCTGACCATCGACTGGTACAAGGCCTTTGACAACGAAATAGGCAGCATCTGCTTGCACGGCGCGGAAATCGTGGCCTATTACGACCTCGGCGCCGACGATCCCGACGGGCTGGACTGGATACAAGTGTACGTTGAATCGGGCGGCGCGGTTCACACGCCCGGCTACACGGTGGACGGCACAGGCGACGACAATCCGGCCTACTACGCGCCAGGCTGGGGCCCTTGGTTTCCAGGCGGCTATACGCCGGGCACGCACGATATGACCTGGAGCGACCGGCCGCAGGACCCCCATCCGGAAGCCGACCCGTGGGCCGGCAGCGTCGAGTTCTACCTTTTCCTGGCGGATTACGGCGACGTGTACGATTCCGGCGGCGCGTCGATGCGCGATATTACCATATACGACGGCTTCCGATGGGGTTATGTGGGCGAATGCATCGTGCCCGAGCCCAGCACGATACTCCTGCTCGCACTCGGCGGCTTCGGCCTGCTCATCCGCCGAAGAATGTTTTAACGCGCCGGGGCCTGAGATTCACAAAGGCCTTGCTACTTCTGAATCGTGACCGCGTCGACGGTGTTCCCGTCGAGGTCGTAGGCCTTGTAGTCGAGTCGTCCGCCGTCGATTGTGACGACTTGGTACGTCGAGACCGCCTCGAAGCCGACGGCGAAATAGTCGCGTTCCGCCTGTTCGTAGAACTTTGTCCCGGCCACGGAAACAATGTATGTGGTTCCGGCCGCCGGCTCGTCCACGGCCGTGCCGTTTCGCATTGGTCGCGTCCGCATGTAAGCGTGGTCGTGCCCTTGCAGCACCATGTCCACGTGGTACGCGTCGAATAACGGACACCACTCGGCGCGCATCTCGGCACTGTCTCGATGGGGCTTCGACACGTATGCCGGATGATGGCAGACAACGAATTTCCACGCCGCCTGGGATTCCGCCAACCGATCCTCGAGCCACCGGGTTTGCGTGGCCGGATCGAGGTTGCTGTCGAGCACCACAAACAGCGCGTTCCCATACTCGAACGCATACGCCCGCTCGGGGGTGACGCCGCCCGGGCCGTTCTTCGGCAACGCGAACAGCTCGAGGTACATTCGGGGGGCTTCGTCGTCGCACTCATCATGGTTGCCGACTGCGGGAACCAGGGGCCGGCGGTCGAACGCACCCTTGGCCGCGTGGAAGAAGGCGTCCCACTGAGAGCGGTCGCAGCCGTTGCCCACGAGGTCCCCCGCGACAATGAGGAACGCCGCTTCCGGGTGGCGTTCGTATGCCGCACGCAACAAAT
>DUZM01000104.1 GCA_013349485.1 Candidatus Hydrogenedentota bacterium
ACTTACTCTTACTCGGCAGCTCGCGCCGGCCAAGCCAGCACCCTGTGCGCAGACTATGCGGCTTAACCATCCTTCAGCATGAACCTCTTGAGCGTAATCCTCGGTGGGAAAGCGGCAAGATGCCTCTACATTGGCGTCAACGTAGACGCGGCATCTTGCCGCGTTCCTTACGCCCGGATTTGGGGTTGCCATTCGCATGCTTGAGTCGGGTGTTGCCGGTGTGTATGCTATCCGCTGCTTCACCTGGGCGTGCGACATGCACAAATACACGGGGGATAGATAATGACGTCGCGCGAACTTTGCCGTCGGGCCATCGAGTTCGAGAAACCCGAACGGCTGCCCATCAACTACCCGAGTCTCGGCGTGTTTGATACCGTAATGTTGCCCTACACGGCGCCAGCGGGTTGGGAACCGTCCGAGCCGGGGGAAGACGAGTGGGGGGCCGTGTGGCTGCAGACGGACGTCCCGAACATGGGGCAGATCGTCAAGCACCCGGTTGAGGACTGGTCCCAGCTCGACGCCTACCAATTGCCCGACCCGAATCAGGACTCCCGGTTTGACCGCATCGAACAGGAACTCGTGAAATGGCCGGACAAATACGTCATCGCCATTGCGGAAACGGTCCTTACCCTGTGGGAACGCTACTATTCGATCCGAGGGTTCGACCAAGGCTTGATGGACTTCTACCTCTATCCGGACAAGGCGCACGATCTGCTCGACCGCGTCCTCGAGTTTCACATTGGGATCATGAAGAATCTGGGCCGGCGGTTCGGGGGGCGGATCGACGGGTTTCTGGTGTCGGACGACTGGGGCACGCAGCACAACACGTTGCTTCCGGTCCCCGTTTGGCAAGAGTTTTTCAAGGAGCGCTATCGTCGATTGTGTAACGCGATCCACGACGCGGGCATGCACGCCATACTCCATACCGACGGCAGAATAAACGACCTGATGCCGGACTTCATCGAGGTCGGATTTGACGGGTTTAACCTCCATTCACCAACGGTAGTGGGCATCGAGGAAATCGGACGTGATTTCGCGGGCAAAACAGCGTTTTTGGCCTGCATTGACATTCAGAACACGTTCGCTCGCGGCACGCCCGACGACGTCCGCAGAGAAGCCAAGATGCTGCTCGAACACTGGGGCACGCCAGACGGCGGGTTCATCCCATGCGAGTATGGCCGGGAGGCCGTCGGCGCGCCGGAAGAGAACGTCAAGGCCGCCTGCGAGGCGTATCAAGAGCTCGGCATCGAGCATTGCGGGGCGGCACATCGTAGCTAGCGGGGATTTGAAGACAGAAGTCAGGAGACAGGAGTCAGTAGACAGGGGTAAGAAGGGAGGGGTCAGCCCCTCGGGGCGAGGCGCTTCCAACATGGGGACGAGCACAAGCTCGACCGCGCAAGGAACGGAAATGGCGACTGGAAAGCGATTCAAGATTGCCTGTATCGGCGCGGGCAACGTCGGCGCGTCGGTGGCGCAATATTGCGCGGAGATGGAACTCGGCGACATCGTCCTGACGGACATTGTGGAGGGCCTCCCTCACGGCAAAGCCCTCGATCTTACCGAGGCAGGGCCGATCCGCGGGTACGGCTCGATAGTGACGGGCACGAATGACTACGCCGACATCGCAGGCAGCGACGTCGTGGTTGTGACGGCGGGCCTGCCGCGCAAGCCCGGCATGTCGCGCTTAGATCTGCTCAGCCGAAACGGGGAGATCATCGCGGGGCTCAGCGCCGAGATCGCGAAACACGCCCCCGACAGCGTCGTCATTATGGTTACGAACCCGCTCGACGTCATGACGTATACCGCGTTCAAGAAACTCGGTTTTCCGCCGAATCGGGTCGTCGGCATGGCGGGGTGTTTGGACAGCGCCCGCATGCGGGCCTTTGTGGCCATGGAACTCGGTGTGAGCATGAAGAACGTCGATACGATGGTGCTCGGCTCGCACGGCGACGACATGGTGCCCCTTCCAGGTTACACAACCGTTTCGGGGATACCGATAACGGCGCTGCTTCCGCAGGACCGGATCGACGCAATCGTCGAGCGCACCCGCAAAGGCGGCGGCGAGATTGTGGCGCTGCTTAAGAGCGGCAGCGCGTATTATGCGCCGGGCGCCAGCGCCGCGCGCATGGCCCGGTCCGTTCTTCGCAACGAAAATCAACTCCTGCCGTGCTCCGCGTATCTGACGGGGCAATACGACCTCGAGGATCTGTACCTGGGCGTCCCTGTCCGTTTGGGCCGGGACGGCGTCCAAGAAATCGTCGAATTGGCGATCGGCGACGATGCGTATGCCGCGCTGCATCATTCCGCCGACGAAGTCCGAACGGGCATAGACGAGCTGCGGAAGCTGGGCCTGTTGTAGAAGGCCGGTGGCGCGTCTGACGCGGCCAAATCACCGGCGATCCAGCGCAGCGGCGTATCTACCTGCGTAACGCCTGCGTTGTGCTCGATCGGCCTGGCGGCCGCGACGGCGGCACGTCTTCCAGCCCATGAATCATGGCCAGGATGGCCATGCCACTTCTTTGCATGTTATTCCGCTGCGCTTGGTCCATACTTGTCCGTTTCTAAGTGTCCGTTTTGGGTTTTTCATTTGCGGCTTTGCCGCGTCGGGGTTCGTCCGGGCCACCGGCCCTCGATGGCTAAGCGCGTGCCGTGATTTGCATTAAGAGCCATGCCGCGCTATCGTCTGAAGCGTGAACGAGAAACAGCAATACATCGTCCTGGCCGTCGCCATACTTGTCGTGCTCGGGGCGATTGTCTTCGCGACACAGCTCAGCGAAGGGCCTGGCGGCGCGAAAAGGACCGGCGTCTTCCGAGCCCGGAAGGGTACGACTACGAACCGGCCCCGACTCCTTATGCTTAGACGCGGCGAGAGCGCACCTTCGCCCGAAGATGACGCCGGCGAGGCCGCCGCCGAGGCGGCCGCCAACGCGGCCGACAAGAACGCCGGCGTTGACCAATCTCAGAATCGGCGCGACGAGCACCCGCTTTCCGAGGCCGAACAAGCCCTCGAGGAGGCGATGAATGCCTTGTCGGTCGACGACGCCATCGAGCGGCTCACGGCATGTCTGAGCGAATTCGAGGGCGCCGAAGAAGAAGCGCGCCTATACACGTCACTAGCGGGACTCCATTCGCGAGCGGAGCCGCCGGATCTCGAGGCTGCGGAACAGGCGCTTGACAAGGCTGCGGCCCTTGCACGAACGCCGACGGACAAGCAGCGCGTGGTTCATGCCGAGGCCAATATGCTGGTGGTCGCAGGCAAGCAAGAACAGGCCCTCGAGCGGATCGAAGAGAGCCTGAGTCAGGACGGACCCGCCACCTTACCGGGACTGGACCTGGCCGTTCTGCGCGGGACGCTTCACGAGGAATCGGGGGACCTCGATAGTGCCGAGGCCGCATACAACGACGCGGCCGAACGCGCCGTCGAGGCAGCGGGAACGTTGGGCGAGGCCGCGCTCAATGTGTATCGCCAAGCGTGTCTGAAGTTGGCGCGGCTCTACCGGACATCCGGCAGGCAACACCTGGCCGATCGGGTTCGTCGGGAGATGCGGGCGCGGCTCGAATGAAGACCCAGGTCATGGCGGCTTCACGGTTCTCCAACGCGTGTATGAGCCCCGACGCCTACGGCGGCCCGGACGAGGCACGTTGCACCCACAATACCTGCTCCCGGTTGGGGGTCTCGAACAAGGGTTAGGCCGGAGCTCCTACGCCATACACGGCAGTGCTTGCACCCGGGGTCTCGGCGACGAAATAGGCGAATATCGGGTTCGGAAACTTGTAGTACCCTTTTGGAGCGCAATCCGGGGATTTCGACAATACGGCGTCGAAGGCAGTGTATAAGGCATGCGATTCGCTGCGAGCGACGCCGAGGTGCTCGTACATGGCGGACGTGCTGCTTACGTGCCCGTGCGGGTACGAAATGAGACTATCGGAATACGCGGTCGGCATGACGACAACGTGTCCGAATTGCGGCGCCGTGCTTACGGTCTCGGAAGAGAATGTGGAGCCCATCGACGAGGCCCGGCCGGTTGTCCTACCCGAGGACAACACCGAGTACGAGGCGGTTCGCGAGCCTTCGCTGCACGGGGATCGCTGCAGTCGATGCGGGAAAAAGTTCCGGGGAGAGTGGGACCAATACCGCGCCTCGAGCGGGTTGGTGTGCCACGTCTGCGCGAATCTCGCCGGGGGCCTTGCGCCTGAACTCGATGAGGCGGCGCCGCTTGCGCCGGGCCCGAGCGTCACGCCGCTGGCGTCCTTGGCGCCGCCGCGCGGACCCGAACCCGAGCGCCCCTTTGTAGAGCGCCACGAGCGGGTCATCAAACGGCTTGTGCTCGTGGCGGGCTTGGCCGTCATCGCGTTTGCACTGTTCTATCCGCTTTTCGCACCGTATATCGAGTCCAAGCCCGCCGACGTCGAGGACGCCCGGGCGCCGGCAGCGGAACTACCGTACGCGGCCACGGTGCTTGTGTACGCGTTGACGTTGACCTTCAGATTTGGCGCGGAATTTGCAGCACTCTATCTAATACTGGCGTGGTCCAAGAAGCTTCCCGACGAGACGTTCGGGAAGAACGTGCTCGCCGTCGGCATTGTGGCTTTGGGCCTGTGGGCGTTGGGCCTCTGGCCCATGTTCGTCCCTGTTTGCATTGTGTCATTGACGGCCGGGGTACTGCGTCTTTGGATCGTTTGGAGCGTTTATGACCTGGGTATTGGCGAACTCGTTTTCTATATGGTGGCAAGGGGGCTGGTGGGCCTTGTGGCCGGACTGGTCCATCAGTTCATCGGCGGCGTGATCGGGCTGATTGTCACCTGAGCGGACAAGGCCGCTCATCGTTCTCGGTGGACACACCCGGAACGCCGCACGAAAAGAAAAGGCGGAGCGCCATAGCACTCCACCCGTCCCCGCGCGACCGCGGGGTAAACCTGATGCCCGGAGATGATTAGAAGAAGGGAAGCCAGCCGAACAGGAAATCCAGAAGTTCGAGCAGTGCATCCCACATCCACCCCAGTGCGTCAACGACAAAGTCTAACATTTCGTCTCTCCTTTTGCGCCAAGCGCTATTCCGAATCCTCGTTCCGGCTCTGCATAACGAGCCGGTTACACCTCACCCGACCTGATGCAGATAGTTTATGAACCCGACGCGCGGATGTCAAGATCACAGATCGCGCGTAATCGCCGGGTAAGCCGACGTTAAGCGTGCTCTAAGTAGTCGGGGCAGATGTTTGCTGAATGCCCTCAGGCACCAACGCGGTGATCGCGAAGAAGCAGGGACAGACCCGTCTCGCTCCCTAACGGTCGCTCGCTTGCGTCAGTCCCCGCTGTTCGCTCATCCTTACCCGGCGATCACAGATCGCCATCTCCGAGTCCATGAACGCAAAGGGCGGGGTCAGGCGCTCGCAACGACGCGGGGCAAAAGGCGTCTGCGCACCGCACGATAGCCCGGAGAAGCCATCCATCCGCACGCTAAGGAGTACGCGTAAACTGCGCCCGTTTTGACTGCCTGCCGGGGCGTTAGCAGATACTACCGCGCGAAGGGGACGAGCCAACGTTTCGCGCGAGTTTCAGCCAAAGTCTCACGTGGGCCACCATCTCGCCTGCCCACTGCAAGGACGCGAGAAGAATGATGACGAGGGCCATTCGGCCGAGCCCTGGGTGTTCATCCAACCATCCGGCGGGAGCGATGCTGACGATGAAGAAGGCGGGCCAGGCGACACAGGTAACTAACATCCAAAGTTGATGCACAATTCGCAAGGCCAAGAGGAGTCGTAAGGGAAAGGTTCTCCTCGCCACGCGAGCAATCTTCACGAGAATCTTCAGCAGGCCGACCAGAAGACCGGCAGCGGCCACAGAAACGCTGCAGTAAACTGCGACGAACTTAAGCAGACAACCTTTTGAAAAGCCAGCGGCGGTCACAAGAACCAGGATCAGGCACCAGAGAATCAGCCCGAATTTCAGTAGTTCCCGCAGTTCGCGGCAGTCTTGTAAGGACAGGTCATCGATTAGGCAAGTCCTCAGCCTGTTTATGATTGCGGCTTCGCGTTTGGTGAAATGGATTCGGAGGAAGGCCTTGCGCGCAGCTTTGGGTGAGCCGAGAGAAGCGATCGCGGCGGTCCGTGCCTCGTCCTCGTTCAGGCCGCGCCCGAGTTCTTCGTCAAGGGCCTCATGATAGTGTGCCTCGATCTCGGGGCGGATCCGCGCCTTGGCTTCCTCACAAAGGTCTTTGGTCGCAGCTTCAAGCCAAACGTCAAGCGCTGCGGGCAACGACTCGTCTGGACAACCCATCAGGTTCCCTCCAGAATCAAGCTGACGGCGCTCGAGAGACGCCGCCACTCGTTGCGCTCTTTCTCGAGGACCTTCGCGCCGTCCTCGGTGAGTTTGTAGTACCGGCGCGTGCGGCCGTTGTCCACTTGTTCGTAGGAACGAACCAATCCCTTCGCTTCGAGGGCATGCAGCGCGGGATACAACGTGCCTTCCTTGAAATCGAGCACGCCCTTGGACTTGCCTTTGATAATTCTCGCGATACGATACCCGTGGTTCGGCCCGTCGGCGAGCGTGTGCAGAATAAGAATCGGCAATGTCCCCTTAAGGTACATATGGTGACTCCAACATTCACCCGGTTGGGCGTTTTACGATTGTACCTCGGAATCCTAGGCGTGTCAAGGCCGCCCAGGCCGCCCAGGGCAATCGCACCGAAAAGCAATGAAAACAGCTCTTATCCCGTGGCACATCTCGCACAGAACGGAACGTTGGTAGGGTCGAGCTCCTGCTCGACCGTCTTCGGTTGCACCGTCTTTTCGGTCGCGGTGAACAGCCTGTCTAAAAAGCGCCTTATCGAGTCATCCTGAGCGTAGCGAAGGATCTACTCTAGCGTAAGCCCGTGGCGAATCCAGATGTTTCGCTTCGCTCAACATGACCCCGGCGACGCCGCAGGTTTTTTCTGGACAGTCTGTGAAACGCGGCCCTACCATACGGTGTACGTCATTAGTGCGCTGGGACTTGGGATGGAAACGGTTTGATGCGATTGGCCTGGCCGCCGCTGTGGAATCTGAAACCGACGCGTCAGAACCAATCAAACGCTGGCATAGCCCCGTAGGGGGCGACGGACAAGCCACACAACAACCACAGCTTCCCCATAAAAGCCGACTCTTCCGAAGGCGCCACACGCACGCACGATCCCATTTCATGGCGCAGGCCCCGCAATACGTTGTAGTCTGGCCGTGCGGCCCGGAAACGGGTTCTCGGGGCCACGCGCGACCCGGTGCAATCCACGGCACGGCGACAACGCGCAATGTCACCGATCGCCCCTGGAACGAGTCTATCGTGTGCGTCGAGAACTCCTTGACGAAGCACGGGAGTTCTGAGATATTCGTCGCAGGCAGTTTCTGGTTCCCTCGGCAACCGACGACAACCGGGAAGATTGGAGTCAGTCCGGATGCTTTCGTTGAGCGAGTCATCGGACGCCGGCCTAGTTCGCGAGACGCTCGGCGGCAAGGTCGATGCGTTTGGCGTGCTGGTTCGGCGGTATTTCCGCGTCGTGCACGCCGTGGCCTACACGCACACCGGCAACGCGGCCGACGCCGAGGACGCTGCCCAGGAAGCCTTCATTCGCGCGTACAAGTCTCTCGACAAACTGGAGAAATGCGCCAAATTCGGCTCGTGGCTCACGACCATTGCGCGGAACGCGGCCATTTCGCTGGTCGCGGCCCGGCAGCGGGAACGTGACGTTGTCAGCAAGGCTGAACGGCTGATAGACGAGGCCGCTGCGCCTGACTTGAGCCAGCGGGAGATGTACGGGTTGGTCCGCGCGCGCGTCATGGACCTCGATCCGGTTTTTCAAGAAGTCCTCATGCTGCACTATTTCGCCGTCAAAAGCACGCGCGAAATCGCAAAACTGCTTGATAGTACGCAAAACGCCGTCAAAAAGCGGCTCGAACGGGGTCGCAAAGCCCTCGGCGAACGCCTGTTGGCGGAGATCGGGGCGGATGAGACGGCACAAAAACAGGCCGAGGATAGCGCGGGCCGCGTGGTTGCGCTCATCGCCTCGACGCAGGTCCCCTGGGAGGTCTCGGGCGCAGCGACCGCAGGCGCAACCGCCATGGCCGGGCTCGGCATCGTAGGAGGAACCGTACTCGTGAAAAAAGCCGTCATTTGCATCGCCGCCGTGTTGGCCATTCTGCTCGGCGTATATTCCGCGAGGGAAATACATCGAAGGACTGCTACGCCGCCGGCCCCAGCCGATCTCGCACGGCAGGAGATCACAACCCCGCGGCGCCGTGAAACAGCGCCGCAAACAGCGCTACCGGAGACGGGGATGTCCGCCGAGCCCGAACCGGCTGAGTTACGGCAAGAACCGATCCTTGACCCTGACTCCCAAGAGAACGAGAAGCCCAGCGGCGGCGTTGTTTCAGGGCGTGTGTATGAAGCGGATACCGGAAAAGGCATCGGCGGGATGATCGTTACGGTTTCGCTCGCAGCACCCGACGCCGAGACCTATGCTTCCTATATGAGCCACGGTATTCCGAAGAAGAAAACCGATGATATGGGGGACTACATAATCGAAGGATTGCCTGAAGGCGAAACGGACCTCAGATGTGTCACGACGGGCACACCGTGGTATCCCCGCGATGCTGAATTCCGAAGGGTAATGATACGCCTCGGCGAAGCCGTCTCAGACGTTGATTTCGGCGTCTCGCGGGGGCTGTCTATATCCGGCGTCGTGGTCGACGCGGCGGGTGCGCCTGTACCCGAGACCTTCGTCTTCGGCCGCGGCGGCGTTGTCGGGCGCCGGTTGGTTCACGCAACAAGTCGGAGAGACGGCACATTCAAACTGTCCAGCTTCAGCCCTTCTTCGAGCGTTACGGTGTATGCGAGAAGAAAACCCCTGGTTACGTTCGAGCCGATACAGATCGCGCTCGAGGATACTGATATCGAGGATGTCGTCCTCACCGTCGAACAAGGCGGTTCGGTTGCCGGCACGTTGGTCGACGGCCAGGGCAGACCGCTCGCAGGCCGTGACGGCTGGCACCTCGCAGCGCACGGAACGTTTGTCTTCGACAGAGTCGATACGGGTGCGGATGGCACATTCGAGATCGTGGGCCTTGCCCCAGGGAAATACACGCTGTTGATACGTGGGCGGTCAATGGACGGCAATGACGAAAGAAGAGGGGAGGAGATCGAAGTGGGGATTGGGGAGCAGGTCCGTGGCCTCCGGCTCGTACGCGACACGGATCTCGCAATCGCCGGCCGCGTCACCGACTCCCGTGGCACTCCTGTCTTTGGCGCGCGAGTCTTCGCCGCTGCAACGTTGGATTCTTCAGAAACCCTTACGGACGTGAATGGCCACTACCGTGTCGATGACCTTGATGGTGACGTCTACGAAGTAAGGGTTACGCACCCAAGCTACAGTCCAGCGGCACAAGAGAGCGTTCTCGTGGGAAGCAAGGATGTCGATTTCTTCCTGAGAGGACTGGGCGCTATCGAGGGGCGCGTGGTAGATGGCCGCACCGGCGAACCGGTCACCCGCTTCGAGATAGGCTGGCGCAGACCGCGCCAGCGCAGCATTAAAGAGTACGTGGAAATGAGCGATCCCGAAGGCCGGTTCCGCCTCGACAAGGTCGCCGAAGGCGACACCAAAGTCGGGGCGCGTGCACCCGGCCTCGCGCTGGCGAGCGTACTCGTTGAGGATGTGCGCGCAGGCCGGACCGTCGCCAACGTGGTGATACGGCTGGGGAGCGGCGCGGTGATCGAGGGAACCGTCGTAGATGCGGAAGGCGCACCTGTTCCGGACGCCATGATATTTATCGGTCAACCCCCTATTCCTTCGATGCGTGAGCAGCTTGCCGTCACCCGC
>DUZM01000224.1 GCA_013349485.1 Candidatus Hydrogenedentota bacterium
GCCGTCGAGCGGTCCCGTGCCCCAGGTAGACTCCGCCCAGCACTTCTCGCCCGACCGTGCGCGATCCACCGGCCACCGATCCATCTCTTCTTGCGACACAATCGTCCGTTCAATCATTTCTGCCCTCTTGCGTTTACTCATGTGTTGAGGCGCTTCAGCCGCTGAGCAATGCAGAAAACCGGTGATTACTGTCAAGGCGCAGATGAGCGTCCGCATTCGCAGCGTCTCCTCGATCTCGTCGAAACCGGGCCGAATGGGCCTCGTCAGCGCCAGTATACAGCCCGACAGGGGATGGCGCGCAATACCATTTTCGAACGTGAGGCCGCTGGACGGTGATGGGCGTGCCCCCGCGGTTATGCAAGTAATTCTTTGACGGAATCGAGACGGCTTGATAGACTTGAGTGGGGGAATGGGTGTAGAAAGCCACAGGGAGAAGGACGATGGATGGGCCCACGACACGCAAGCCGGCCGTAGCGGGGCAGTTTTATCCTCGCGTGCCGGACGAACTCCGTGCCTTGGTGCGGGGATATCTCGAGTTGACAGACACGCAAGCAGCGCCCGATGCCGTCGCGGCCCTTGTTGCGCCGCACGCGGGCTACATGTATTCCGGTCCTACTGCCGGACAGGCGTTCGCACGCGTCAAAGGCAAGAAACCGCGGCGGGTCGTATTACTGGGCGTATCCCATCGCTACCATTTTGAAGGGGCATCCGTTTATCAGGGAGGCGGATTCGATACGCCGCTCGGCGCCTTCCCGATCGACGATGCCTTTGCAGCCGACTTGGCGCGAAAGACGGACTCCGGTTCCGCCGAACCGCATTTATTGGAGCATTCGCTCGAAGTTCAGTTGCCCTTTGTGGCCGAGGCCATCGGCGAAGTGCCCATCGTGCCGATTCTGTTAGGGTCAACGCCGGACGGCCAACACGCCCGGCTCGGGGAAACGCTGGCCCGAATGACCGACGAGACAGATCTGGTGATTGCCTCGACCGACTTGTCTCACTATTTGCCCGAAGAGGAAGCCAACCAAATCGACAAAGTTTCGCTTGACACCGTTCTCAGTCAGGATTGGCGGGCGTTCGCGGAAGGCATTGCCAACGGAACCTGTTCCATGTGCGGTGCTGCCGCCGTCGTCGTGGCGATGACCTATGCCCTCGAGCGCGGCGCCAAGTCCTGGGCGCTGCTTGACTACCGGACCAGCGCCGAGACCTCCGGCGACTATGACCGCGTGGTGGGCTATGGCGCCATCTCGATGGAGCGGGCCGCATGAAGGTCCGCGACGTTTGCGCTGCCATCGAAACGCTCGCGCCCCTGAAACTGGCCTGCGAATGGGATCGCGTCGGCTTGAGCATAGGCGACCCGAACGCGGACGTCAGGCGCGTTCTTGTCGTGCTGACGGTTACGCGCGGTGCATTGCGCGCGGCGGCCAAGGCACACGCCAACTTGATTGTGGCGCACCATCCGCTTATGCGGCAACCCCTCGAAAACCTGCGAACCGACAACCCGGTTACGCGCCTGTGTGTGGACATTGCCGGCGCCGGCATCGCCTGCTACGTCGCCCATACGAACCTCGACGTTGCCCCTGGAGGCATGAACGATCTACTCGCTGCGCGACTAGGCCTACGACAGCCCCGGCCGTTGATCGCGGCCCCTCAGAACCGCCAGGTGAAACTCGTCACCTTTGTGCCCGAGTCGCATTTGCCGGCCGTGCGCCGGGCGGTGTGCGACGCCGGTGCCGGCGTGATCGGCGACTACACCTACTGCACGTTCAGCGCACCGGGCGTTGGGACGTTCCTGCCCGGCGACAAGGCCCAACCGTTTTCGGGCGCGAGACATCTGGTAAACGAGGAACCCGAACTGCGTTTTGAGACCATCGTGCCGCAAGCCCGCCTGGATCGCGTCGTGGGCGCCTTGAAATCGGCGCATCCATACGAGGAAGTAGCGTATGACATCGTCGAGTTGCAGAACCGAGATGCCGCGATAAGCCTGGGCGTTCAAGGTGAGTTGCCGTCGCCCATGTCTTTGAACGAGTTTGCACGCAGGGTGCGCGATGCCCTGAAGGTGTCCCACGTCCGCGTGGTCGGCGCCGCCAAAAAGCGCGTTTGCCATGTCGCCGTGCTTGGCGGCGGAGGCGGGGGAGAGGTGGAGCATCTGCCTCGAGATACGGACGTGTACGTGACAGGCGACGTGCGCTATCACGATGCGTTGGCGGCCGCGGAACGCGGCTTGGCGGTCGTTGATCCCGGACATGCCGGAATGGAAAAATGGATTGTGCCGTTTCTGGCCGGATATCTTAAAAGGACATGCAAACCCATCAAAGTGATCACATACCGTGAGCCGGAACTGTTCCGCTTCGTCGCCGAATGAAAGGCGCGAGTTGACCAAGCCCCTGAAAATCCTTTACGTGAGCGCCGAACTGGCGCCGCTGGCCTCGACGGGCGGTCTCGGCGACGTCGCCAACGCGCTGCCCCGAGCATTGCACGCCCTCGGCCACGACGTGCGCCTTGCGGTGCCGTGTTACCAGGCCATGCCCGAACACCTGCGGGGGGCGCCTATGTGCAACTGTGACGCTCCTATGGGTGTGCGAACCGTTGCGGGAACGTTCCGCCTGACAACCATGCCCGGAACGGACATACCGCTTTATCTTGTCCAAAACGACCGGTATTTCGATCGGCCCGACATCTACGGCCCCGGCGGAAACGAGTATCCCGACGCGATGGAGCGGTTCTGCTTTTTCTCGATGGCCGTGTTGGACGGCGTCGGGAAGGGCGATTGGGTTCCCGACGTGGTGCACTGCAATGATTGGCACACGGCCATCATCCCGGCCCACATCAAGACGCGCCTTGCGACCGATCCCGTCTGGCGGGGGATGCCGACCATCCTGACGATCCACAACCTCGCGTACCAAGGCGAGTGTCCTGCGAGCAAGTTGCCTGAAACGGGCCTGAGTTGGGCGCTTTTCACACCCGATTGCCTCGAGTTCTACGGCCATATCAATCTGATGAAAGCCGGCATTGCTTTTGCCAGCAGGACGACTGCCGTTAGTCCGCGGTACGCCCGCGAGATCCAGACGCCCGAATTCGGCGGTGGGCTGGACGGGTTTCTGCGCACCCGGGCCCGCGGCCTCACCGGCATCCTCAACGGCATTGACTACGAACGTTGGAATCCCGACACGGACGCCGACATCCCGGCGAACTACACCCCCGACGACCTGTCGGGGAAAGCCGCCTGCAAGACGGCGCTCCAACAGGAGTTCAACCTGCCCGCGCGCGATGTGCCATTGTTTGGCATGGTGTCCCGGATCAACTGGCAGAAGGGGTTCGATCTGCTTCCCACGGCCCTCGACAGAGCGCTGGCCGGCGATATACAGGTTTTCATACTCGGCTCGGGAGACGGCCCGCACGAGGACGCCTGTGCAGCGGTCGCGCGACGCCATCCTGACCGGATGCGCGTGGTTCTCCGCTATGCGCCGCCGCTCGCGCGCAAAGTCTACGCCGCAAGCGATTTCTTTCTGATGCCGTCGCGGTTCGAGCCCTGCGGCCTCAGCCAACTCTATGCCCTCGCGTACGGCGCCATCCCCATCGTCCGCCGGACGGGCGGCCTCGCCGACACGGTGTATCCCGTCACGGCCCGGGGTGTTGAGGAAGGCCGATCCACGGGGCTGGTGTTTGTGCGGGCGTCGTCTGCGGCCATCTTTGCGGCCATGAGACGCGCCGTGAAGTTGTTCGAGGACAAGGAACGTTTGCACGCCGTTCGTCTCGCGGCTATGCGCCAGCGGTTCTCGTGGGATGCTTCCGCGGTCAACTACGCGCGGCTGTATAGGCAGGCGATTCGGAACCCGTGAGCATGCAGTGCTGCACTGTCGACACATACTCCCAGGAAGAAACGGAGCTCCTCGGCCGCCGATTGGCGGCCCTGTTGCCCGCGGGCAGCGTGGTCGCGTTGCGCGGTGAACTGGCAACAGGCAAAACATGTTTTGTGCGCGGCATGGCCGGCCACTTCGGTCCCGACGATCTTGTCCGCAGTCCTTCGTTTACCCTTGTGAATGAATACGGCGACGAGACAAAGCTCTACCACCTCGACCTGTACCGCCTGAATGGCCCTGAGGAACTCCTCGATATTGGTTACGAGGAACTGTTCGAGCCCGACGGCATCACCGTCATCGAGTGGGCCGAGCGCGCCGAGCCACTGCTTCCCAAGAAACGCCTCGACATCACCCTCGAACACGCCGGCCAAGATCACCGCCGACTCACCTTCGCCGACCACGGCCTTATGTCCGACGGCTCGCTCGAGCAAATGGCTGACGCTCTCGGACACGCGTGAGCCAAAATCGGGGACACGTAGTCGCGGGGGAGACGGACGCTCTAAACGTGTCCCCAGTTGTCCGTGTCTGCGGCATTCACTGCGGGACTATCCCCGCCTCGGCGGCCAGAAGATTAACGGCAGCTCCCAGTCTCTCGCCGGGCTCGGGGCTCTCCTGTATGACGCGCGCCAGGAAAGGTATTGCACCGCGATAGCCTGCCGCGCCTACTGCCCGCGCGGCCTGGCCCACAACGTCCGGCTGATCGTCTATTCTCTTGCCCTGTCGCTCGTACATTTCCTCGGCCCGCGCCATCGCCCGGGCACGCTCATCGGGAGATCCAACGCGCAGCAGCACAGTCAGCTTCTCGCATTGAATCCACCAAGTCTCCCGAGCTGCCTTACCTGCGTCCCCAAGGGCGGGAACGACCAGGGGCTCTTCGAGTACTCCCCGTGCAAGCGACAGCGCCAGGCGGATTTGGGCGTCGCTGGTACCGTGCTCGAGGATTCCCCTGAATCCCCGCTTGACGGCCTCCGGCGAAGCGGCCCTTTTCACAAGCAATCTGGCCAATTCGCAGAACAGGTCGCTATGGTGGCTCACGTGTCTGTCCGTGAACCAGCCAGGCTTGTCTTTTCGCAGCGTTTTCCACCGGCGGTCCAAGTCGGATCCGCCGATTCGCCCGAATTCAACGACTCCGATGTTTGGCAGATCGACGGCTGCCGGCGCGATGAACTCCCGATCGCCCAATGCGCAAAGGTTGGCGTAGGCCCGAACCCGTACGTATGGCTCCTCGTGGTACATCGCACTGTAAAGGACCTCCTTGTATGGATCGTCTCCTTCCATAATCAACTGGAACGCGCAGGCCATGCGATCCAGTACGTCAGTCGCGTTCTCGAACTCTTCCTGCAACCGTTCCAATGCGAACGAGCGATCACCCAGTGCCCTCAAAGCGATCAGAGCGTGCTGCCGCAAGGCAGGGGTATCGCCTTCGGTGGCTACAGTCCGCAGCACCGTCCGCGAGTCCGGGCTACCGATGTGCGTGAGTCCCCGGATGGCCTCGTGCGCCAAGCATAGGGGATTGTCCTGCGTGCGCGCCGCCATTATGGCCTCTCTACTGAGGAAGCCACCGCGGGGAACCCTCGGCGTGCTTGAAGACCCAGTGAAGGCGGTAGCCATGACCATCTCCTCGAAGAAGGGCCGGCTATACTCTGTGCCGATGTCCGCAAGAAAGCGAAGCGCCTCCAGCCATTGGCCGCTCGTCTCGGCCCATTCCCAGTAGAAGGCGTCGATGTCCGAGGTCGCTGGCCACTCAGGGTGGTCACTGACGGAAAGGCCTTTGGCGGCGCGTTCGCGCTCGGCAAACGATCGGCGCTTGTCGCCGACGATGCCGGCCAGGTATTCGTTCCCCCGCTGATCGTTAAGGTATCGCACCAAACAGTGATTCACGAAGCTGGCCTTCTCATGGCCTTGTCGCACCAAATCCATCAACCTGTCGTAGGCATTCTGGTCGCCCATCATCGCCAGATAGATCCATCCCTTGATGCAGCTGACCTGGGCCGCAGGAAAGGGTTTCTTCCGCCAAGCGTCCTCGAGAGCCGCCTCTGCAAGGTCGATGCGCTCTCGGCAAACGGCTTCTTCGGCCTTGGACGCCGTTTTCGCGGCGCTCTCGGTGACGGTACGGTGGTTTCCGCGGACGTCTCTTCGTCGGTGGCCTCGACCGTGCCGAGCGCGGCCAACTCTGTCTCGGCGGTTGCCTCGGGGGGCTCCTCGGATGCCGGCATTGTCACCGCCGCCTCCGCGATTGCCTTCGCCTCGGTTTGTGCGTCTTGTTCCCAACGACTGGCAACGGTTGACGAAAACAAGAACCCGCCGACGGCGACCGCTGCTACCACGGCCACCGCACCGGCGACTTGGGTAACGCTTGTGCCTCCGAGGGCTCGCATCGCCATGCTTCCCACGGCCTTGACCGTCGCCCCGAGTGCCGCTAACCGGGCGGAGGGCAACGCAAGAAGTACCGCAGATGTTACGTTGCGTTTTGGACGCGCCCTCTCGAGAGCGGCCTCGACAAAAACGGCAAGCTCGTCGCGGAGTGTGCGCCTGCCACGGACGAGCCGTTGTTTAACGGCGTCCGTCGACAGGCTGAGCGACTGTGCGATCTCGAGCACGGACTGGCCTTCTCGGTAGTACATGATCAACGGAATGCGGTAGTTTTCCGGGATTTGCTGGAGCGATTGCCATAGAACGGTTTGCTCCTCCTTGCTGATGGCCATTTCCCTGGGACTGGGATTCGATGCCGGTGGCTCGCCCACGCCGTCCAGGGCCTTGGCGTGCGCCATTACGTCACGTTGCTTCCTTCGCAACGCACGCATGGCAAGGTTGCGCGCAATTCCGGCCAGCCAGGAACGGAGCTTCCGCGGATCCTTGACATTCGCCAGCCGTATCCACGCCGTAACAAAGGTCTCCTGTGCCAGGTCTTCGCTCAGTTCGAGATCCCCGGTGGCGCTGTACGCAACCGCGCTCACCAGGGATTTATACCGTTCCACAATTCCTGCGAAGGCCCGGCGATTCCCGGCCAACGATGCCCGTAGCAGTTCTGTGTCGCTCATCGTGCTCGCATTCATACGGCTGAATCCTCTACGTTGCGTTCCGCTATATGAGTCGCCCAAATACGGCCCGCAGTGACAAGGAAGAATGCGATTACGTCGCAGCGCGACCTCCATCATCTCCATATTACCAGCCGCACGTTCGTGACCGCATCTTGCCTACCGCGATCACTTTGTGAAAAGTCCGGATTAGAATGAGGTGATGTCCGGGGAGGCTAGCCGAACAAGCGTCTCAGCAGTTTTTCACGAGTGAGATCCAGATGAACCGCGACATCTGAGATTACTGCAGAAAGCGTTCCCACCCGGAGCTGGGAATGCCGTGGGATGGTGACATGGTGTTCGCCCTGCTCGCTGGTCGTGAGCCGAAGGTGGCTTCCGGTTTGGCGGGTGACGTGATACCCAAAGACGCCGAGTTTCTGAGCGAGTTGATCTCCGGAAACGTCGCGCGGCAGTCTCATACGACGAGGGTTTCCTCGCGCACACAATGCAGCCTAATAATGCTGGGCAACTGGTCTTCCTCAAAGTGGCAACGAACGGCATCTCTGATCTGGCTGCGTAGTGCGCCCAAGTCATCGGCTTCCGTATAGATGGACTCGCCCAGTGCACGGGCGGTATAGCCCCCCTCAGGCGCCTCCTCGACCATAAAGATAAGTTCACTCATCATCGAGCCTCCAATTTGTACCTCTCAGGGCATTGTCCCCCAAAGAAGCCTCTTTTGGCAAGACCGTTGAGGGGTATGCTCGTAGTTCCCTTGCCGGTGTGGCGTGGTTTTGGTACCCTGACTTAAGAACCTATTCGGTGATGGGAGAGCCCAGAGTCTGTCATTCCCAACTTGATTGGGAATCTTAACGTGCGAAATATACAACATTTTCACGAAAAGGGCCCCTTTCCGCGAGGACGACATGATCAAAGATATCATGTTGACGTACTACGTCAACAACGACCGGCCAAGCCGGTGGTCGCTCATTTGGCGTGAATAATCTCCCAGGCTTGGTTTAGTATAGGAAAGGCTTGACGGTGAAGAGGGGAAGACTATGAGTTCTCAGGAAGGCGCTTCGCTCGGCGAGAACGCGGCGAATGTGGTCGAGAACCTCGCTTTGCGCATTGCGGAACGGCAGGCCGGCAAGGTGACGCCCGCCCAACTTGCTCCGTATCTCCCTATGTCGCTTGAACTTATACGCTCGTGCCTGGACGACCTGGTGGACGAGCGGGCCGTGTCGTGCGACGCCAAACTCAAGCCCAAAGGCCAGCATGTGCTTTGTACGGAGTGCTCGCGGGACCTTCAGGAAGAACTGAGCAAATCGGCCGACAAAACCGGTTGGCCCGCGCAAGCCGTGTACGAACACGAGATTCTGTATCTTGCGGCGGGCCGCGACGGACCGGTACGCGCCGAGGACCTTGCCCGGCGCAGCCGATACACGCTGCGCAATATGCAGCGCAAACTCGACAAAATGAGCCTCGATGGGTGGTTGAGAAAGGATTTCGACGACGAACAAGGCTTGATCGTCTATCATTTTCCGAAGACAGATTACCCTGAGGCACGATACAAGGCGAACATGGCCGTTATTCGATCTTATCCGGCGTCGTTTACGGAAGAAGTGCAGACGCGTGTAGCCCAGATACTGCTGGCACTGGGCGTGTTGCTTCTGGGATTGCTCGTTCTGGCGTTCTTTCTTCCGTTTCCAATGTTGGTTCTGTTGTTCTTGATCGCAGCGCCGGTCACGGCGTTCGTCATCTGGCGCCGCCGAAGCGACCCTGACGAAGACTAGGCGCCAGTGCCCCTTATGCGAAGAGTGTAACCAGCCTGTGCCGGTGCTATACTGGCGGTAATCAAAGGGCCGCTGCCTGCAACGGCGCTGAACGCGTGACTCCAGCCGAAAACAACAACTAGGGGAGAGGAGATAGGCAAATGCTAGGCGAAACGAGACCTCCGGACTTTCGAGCCCTGCAGAAAGTCGTGGGCGGAAGTCTGATCTGGTTCGCACTGGCCTTCCTGCTCGTGATGGTGTTTCTCATCGCGACCATTCGCATCGAGGGCGTCAGCGGCGAGCAAGTGGGCATCAAGCTGAACAAACTGAACGGCGAGATAGAGGTGATCAATAAAGCCGGCAAGGAGATCTACAACGGCATTACTCACGATTTCAGTGTCGTAGACAAAACGATTCAGACGCTCGATATGACTGAACTTGTGGGCCGTGGAGATCGGAAGGGCAAAGACGACCTAAAAGTCAAAACCGTGGACGGCAGCGACGTCTATGTCGACTTAAAAGTCCAATACAGGATTATTCCTGAAATGGCCGACGTAGTTGTCAGGACCTCGGGCCTCGGCGAAGCGTACAAGAAACTGTGGGCAAGAGACTACGTCCGGTCCGTGTGTCGGAACAGTCTTGGCGAACTTACTACCGAGAGTTTTTACGATTCGTCGCTACGCGGCGCAAAGGTCCTCGAGGCCAAGAAGGTGATCAACGAGAAGTTGCAGCCGTTTGGCATCGAGATCGACAGCCTGGTTATTCCCAGAAAACCCCATTTCTACGCCGAGTACGAGGAAAAGATCAAAAAGAAAAAACTTGCCGATCAGGGTGTGCTCGAGCAGCAATCCGAGGCGCTCGCGGCCAAACAGCGCCAAGAGACGCGGATTGTCGAGGAAACCAACAGGAAAAACGTGGCTGTCGAGCAGTTCGAAGGCCAAATGAAGCAGTTGGTTATCGAGGCCAAGGCACAAGCTACAAGGGCCAAGAAGGCAGCCGACGCCTACTACAACAAGGTCACTATCGGGGCCGAAGCAGCCCTCTATCAGATGACGCAGGACGCCGAAGGCATACTCGCGAAGAAGAAGGCCGAGGCCGAAGGCATCGAGGCCCTCAAGAAGGCGCTCGAAGGCGAGGGCGGCCGCAATATGGTCAAAATGGAATAC
>DUZM01000250.1 GCA_013349485.1 Candidatus Hydrogenedentota bacterium
CCGGGGCCCGGATCGGGCAAGATTACGTCCGCGAGCGAGAAACCCTGGTTCTCGTCGCACACAAGGGCTTTAGCCTCCATTGCTCTCCCCTTTCTTCCGTGGATAGGACGATAGCAGATATGAAACGGGCATTCCAATACCCCGGCGGGTGCATCGAACAAGGAAGAAAGGCGGGTGCAGAAGAACTCTCAGAACGCGTGACAGTCCGGCGGTAGGCTGTCAGAAGTCTTCCCGGAGACGCCGGTCATGGGAAGTACTCTATATACTCGTTGGTGCACATCCTGAACACGACCTCGTCTGCGACGATGATCAGCATACGCAATCGAATTCGCATGATAGGTTCCTTTAGGAAAGGGCGACCGCCTGAGATGAACAGGGCGACACCGGGCTCGGCCCTTTTCCGTCGTGCGGCACGACCCGATTCGGAGCGGCCGCCCGCAGGTTACGCTTTGCACGCCATAATTGGTATGCTTCCTGGCGTGTATTACGCACGGACGAAGCGCAGGTTCATTTTTTCGGGAAACTGCCGGGGTGCCGGGCGTAACTGTCTACGCGGGGCCCTAATAAGCGGAAAAGGAGTCGAGTGAATGGAGGAATCGAGGAACGATGCATCCGACCGGAACCGCACGCAGGACGGCGTGCACGCGCTCGTGCCCCGGGAACAAATGACGGCGGCCGCTGTGAAACTGCGCGATACGTACGCGATCACGCCCGGGGCTCCGTTTCTGAAACGGGAATTTGGCTACTACTGTCTCGAGGCATGGTACGAGCAGGGCCTTCCCAAAGACGCCGACCTAGCGGCGTTCTTCGACTATGACCCGGCGGGGAACTACAACCTGGGCCAATTGGGCTGGTGCGAGGCGGCGTTTGTTCCGGCATTCGAGGTCGAGGTCGTCGAGGATCGCGGCGATTATGAAGTTGAGCGGGACGTCGCCGGGCGTCATGTGCTTTATTTCAAAGGCCGTCGGAACGGCTTCATGCCGGAGTACGTGGAACACCCAGTGAAGAATCGCCAAACGTGGGAGGACGACGTTAAATGGCGGCTCGATCCCGCGTCAGCGGAGCGGTATGCGGACCTCGACGTGCGCGTGGAGCAGGCGAAGCGGGAAGCTTCCCACGGCATGATCGTTGTACAGAATCTCATCGGCGGGTATATGTACTTACGGAGCCTGATCGGGCCCGCCGACCTGCTCTACCTATTCTGCGAAGCCCCGGACCTGATCCACGACTGTATGCAGGCCTGGTTTGCCCTCGCAGACGCCGTCATTGCCCGGCATCAGGAACACCTCACCATTGACGAGATCTTTTTTGCCGAGGACATCTGTTACAACCGCGGCCCGCTGATCTCGCCGGACATGATGCGCGAGTTTCTCCTGCCCTATTACCAACAGCTCATCGAAAATCTCAAGGCCCGGCAAATCGACAAACAGCGGCACGTGTACGTCCAGATCGATACGGACGGCTTCGCCTATCCCGTCATTCCGTTTTATCGGGAGATCGGCATGGACGTCATGAGCCCGTTCGAGGTCGCGGCAGGTTGCGACGTCGTCGAGATCGGAAAGCAGTACCCGGACCTCGTGATCTCCGGCGGCATCGACAAGCGGGTTCTGGCGACCACCAAGGACGAGATCGACAAGCACGTCGAGTACATTCTGCCCGCAATGCGGAAACGCGGCGGCTACACGCCCACATGCGATCACGGCGTCCCCGCCGAGGTCAGTCTCGACAACTATCTGCACTACCGAAAACGTTGCGTAGAACTCGGCGGCTAAATGTTCGTCACCGCGGCGGGCTAAATAGGACTTCTCCGAGTTCGATGATGTGGCCTGCAAGGCACTCGATTTCGATTACGGCGCGTGAGCCATAGAAAGACCCGCCCCTGCCAGTTTGTCCTGTCTGGATTGAGACCTCAAGCGTCACCCCAGTGGCCGGGATGCCCATGATCGTGAACACGCCATCCCGATCGGTCCTTGTCGGCTCGAGTGCCATCTCGCCGTGTTCGTAATGTGCGCGGGCGTTGACGGTCCTGCCGGATAAGACTTCCCCTGAGGCGTCGACGGCAACCCCTTGCACGCGGCCCGATTGGAATAGGACAATTGTTTCCTCGGGACAAACGTGGCCGGGCTCTTCGCCGAGATGATGTTCCGTCTCTTTATCGGCGTATCCTTCTTTTGAGACCTTGAACCAGAACTCCGTCCAGGGCGTAATGCTTGAAGACGCCCAGCGTCCGTCCGCGTTCGTTTTCTTGCCCCCGAAGCCCGTGTGGTCTTGCACGAGCGTAATTGCCGCGTCCTCGACGGGTGTCCCGAGTTGGTCGACGACGCGTACGGAAGCGCTGACGCATTCGGGAATGGTCAGGTCAAGTTCTACCGTTTCGCCCGCGCTCAAATGGACTTTCTTGCCGAATTCACGAAGCATTTCACCCGCGGGAAGGCTGTGATCATAGTAGTTCGGATATATCACGAATTCCCCGGGCAGCGCCGTCAGCCTCAGTTCATACGAGCCATCCATAGCCACCAATTGGCCGGTGTGCGGCACCCACTCGCCGTTCCCTTTCGCCGGAAAGACCCTTGCGGGCCAAATCAGGCGTCCAGTCTGTACGCCGTATACATGCCCTTTGACAATCATTTGCTCTTCGATGCGTTGCACGGCGATATCGACCCGCCGCACCTCGCGCGGCGCCAGCGGGTCAATATGCGTGGGCCTTTCTGGGTTGGCCGCTCTCTCCTCTTCGGCTACCACGCTCACATAAGCGCTATACGGCACGCCCGAATCGATTCGCGCAAATTCATATACTCCATCCGAATCCGTAGTGACGCGATATGGCCTGTACGTGCAGCAATTCGTAGCGCAGGTTCCCCGATCTCCCACCGGGACTCTCGCCTGCAGCCTTACGCACACGGCTGCCGCAGGGGCGCCACCGCTCCATATGACCTGCCCTTTGAGCGTGGCCGGTTCAGAGAGGCGCAGGTCAATCAGGTTGTCCTCCCCAATAGGTACGTTTGTGAAGACGCCGGTTCCGTGGTTGGGAGCTCGTACGTCCAGGGCGACGACGCCCCATTGCTCCATGCCTAACCGGAACACGCCTTCTGAGTCAGTGTACGCAATCAATCCCGACCCGCCAACTCTGCTATCGCTTCTGGAGCAGTAGCAAAGTACACGAACTACACCGTCCGCAATCGGTGCACCTTGCGCACTCAACAGACGTCCCGTGAGCATAAGCGCCGGGGACATCGTGATATCGACCTCTTGCACAGCGCCGGGATTCAGCGGGATTTCACGCCCGAACGCGTACCGCCCCCCCACGGAGTAGCCGTCTGCGTAGGCCGTAACAGACGCGCGACCTGAGTGGAGAATTCCCGTCATCGTGTATTCGCCGTCGGCGCCGGATGTGGCCCAATAGTGGTTGCGTTTGTCCATAATCAGGTCACCCTCCCAAGAAGGCGCAGCCACAACGAGAACGCGCGCGTTTGGGATTGGATATCCGCTGTTGTCCATTACGACGCCGATTATGGACCCGGGTTCTGGCGTGGCTGCCCCGATCTGGGTCGTCGGCTCGTTCGACGCTTCGATGACTGTGGCCAGGCTTGGCGGTTCCATCGGGGGTGTAAGTTCGGCGCTGCGAGACGATTCGCGTTTTTCTACGGTTTCCTGCGTTGCGGCTGGTTTGCGCTCGGGATCACGTTCTTGCCTTGCGCTGAGGCGCACGTACACGCCCGCAGCGAACATAAGAGCAAAGACCACTGCCAGAACTAGAATTTTCTTTTTCATGATGAGCATCCATCCCATTGCTTTTGCCGCTGCTAGAATTCCTTCCCTCGCCGGGACAGTCTTGATGCCGGACATGGCGAACTTGGCGAGGGCCGTGGTGACGGCAGCAGGTACGGGAAGGACCTGCCCGAGGTTGGCGGCGGCCAATCCAAGAAATGCGGACGCATCCACCGGAATGCCGCGTTTTTCCAGGTGTTTTCGGATGCGGTCAACGGACCTTTTGATTCGGTAGGTAACGGTCGGCCGCGAGACGCCAAGCTCGGTGGCGATTGCGTCGTGGGTCTTGCGTTCGAGGAAATGGGCGACAACGACGCACCGCAGCTTGTCGGGAAGCGCCGCGATGGCCTCGTCCACGTATTCCTCCAGGTCGTCCCAGCGCACCTCGGTGCGTTGCCCGTTCTTCTCGACAAACAGCCGTTCTCGTCGTCGTCGGCGCGACTCGGCCTTGATCAAATCGACGGCGCGGTGCGTGGCCAACGCATGCAGCCAACCCCCGAGCGAAGTGCGAATCGGCGTCGTGGTTTCCGCGAGCCGCAGGAAGCACTCCTGCGTCACGTCTTCGGCATCGGCGTCGTTGCCCAGAATCCGCTTCGCCGTGCCGAACACAAGCCCGGCATACCGCGACACCAGCTCGTTGAACGCCTCGGCATCTCTCCGTCGCCGCCATTTCTCGAGCAGGGCCGTCTCACTCGGGCTCATCGCCGATTCCCTCGTTTGCTCGCCGCCCAATCCAGGGTAAAACCATTTAATAGACGACGCAAGTCAAGGTTTTGCTAACGCAATTGCCATGACAGTCAGGAAAAGCGGCGGGCGCGAACGTGCCGAGAGATGCCATTCTGGCGGTTCCGGCTGGTCCTAGTCCGTTGGAAGTTCCGCAGCAGAATCCTGTAATCGGACGGATTGATTCTTTGCCAAGATGACGGCAAAACTGCGGGAAATCCGGGGTCGCTCGACGGCCTGGAAGCCGTGCCGCTCCGCGACGGCGATGGATTCCGCGAAACCCCGTTTCGACACGTGTCCCTTCGGTTCTGCCATTAAGACCCGGCCATTTGCTTTGAGCGTTCTGCGGAGTTCGGAGAAGAAATTCGACACATCGGGAATTTCGTGGATAACGGCGAATATCAGGGCAAAATCGACGGCCTTGTCAAGGCCGTCCAAACAAAGGGAATCCTGCCGACACAAGTGCGTCTCGATGCCTTCGCTCAGCCCCGCGCGGCGCGCACGGCGTTCGAGGATCCGAAGCATCTTCTCCTGAAGGTCCACGCACAGGACTTTGCCATCCGGCGCCACAAGGCGGGCCAGCGGCAGGCTGAAGAACCCCATGGCACACCCAATATCCAGGACTTTCATGCCGTTCCCAACATACGGCGCAAGGATGCTCGAGGGGTCCTGGAAAAGTCTTCTCACCGGATTTGCAAGCAGATAACCCACCCAGACGGGACAAACGTGTTTGGCCATAGGCCCCCTCGACGAGTCTTTCCCAACTAACAGAAGTCAGGAGACGGAAGACAAGAGCCGGACGCAACGAACTTGGGACTTGATTCTCCTGATGCGACAGCCGCCTGCCGTGCACGTGCTGCCGAATACGCGGCGCTGGACCCCGTACGCACCCAAGCGCTTGGCACAGGATTCTGACTTCTGTCTCCTGTCTTCTGATTTCTGCCTTCAGCGCGTTCCGGGTTCGGCCGTGCGCTCGAGCAGCTCTTGCTCGAGTTGGCGGGCTGCGGCCCGGCGATGATCGCCGAGGACGGCCCTCAGGGCCTCTTTGTTGAACGCTTCGGCCGCCGATTTGGCCAACTGCCCCGATTCGCCGGAGACGCCGCTCCCACTCAGCCCTTGCGCTTGAAGAATGAGTTGGCCTTTGAGTTGCCGTTGCTGCGTGGCGACGTTGCGCAACCCTATCGAGGCGGCCGAGTGTTCGCTCGGAAACTCCTCGGACACGCCGCCGTAAAGTCTCTCCGTCTCGGCCAGCAATTCCATTGCCTTGCCCAGGTTGCCGCGCAGGGCCTCGCGCTGGGCTTCGTTCTCGAGGGACGCGGCGCGTTCGTTCGTTGCGGACGCCTCGGCCAATCGATCTTCGCGCGCGCGGAGACGGCCTTCGGTGTCGCGGAGTTTCTTTCTGGCCTCGATGTTGAGAGGATTCGCGTCGCGCGCCTTGGCATATAATTCGCTGGCATCCTCGAGTTTCTCCTGCGCAACCGCCGCGTCGCCGATGCTTTCGTAGTAGGTGGAGATCTTCTCGACGACGTCCGTGCGTTCCGGATGGTCGGCCACTACCGCCCGGTATTCCGACATGGCGCGTTCGTACTCGCCGGCATCGTAAAACATGTCGCCAATCTGCTCACGCAATTCGGGGGACGGACTCGCTTCCGCCACCAGGCGCCGGTAGGCCCTTTCCGACTCTATTCGGTTGTTCCGCTTGAGATAGTACTCGAGCGCCCCGATCATATACGCGCGGATCCGCGCATCGGGCACATTGGTCAACTTGACTCGTTGCGTGAGAATGGTGTGCCACACGTCCGCCACCGCATCGACCGAACGATTCGCGTGCGCGGCAAACGCCCCCTTGGCCACGCCGTCGAAGCCGACGCCCCGCTTGTAGTCGCGGACGATGGCCTCGTCATTGGCGGTGGCGGCCTGCTGCACCCCGCGGAAATAGCCGAGCGGCTCGACTTCCCTTCTCGCCGACGGCTGCAAGGAAACGCCGGTGATCTGCGTATCGGCATCGGCATAGTAGAGATTGCCGTAGGTTGCCCCGGCGGTCGCCATGGGTGCGCTTACCTGGGCGACGAGCTTGCCTAATACGCCCAGCCGAAACGCAAGATACGGATCGACCCGGCCCCGGTACATCCGTTGGAGAAGCCCCATCTCCGCCTCGATAGCCCGGATCGGGTCAGTCTCGGCGTGCGGGCACAGCGTCGTCAGGGCGCCCGCCGGCACCGAAGCGCCGTCGAGAATGGATCTCTCGAGGTTATTGAGCGGGATTCGTTCTTCCCGAGCCAAAATATGCGTTGCGGTGTCGACGATGGCGAGTCGGGCTCTCGGCCCCCACGCCCCGGCCGTGGCGGCCGGGACAACCACCGCGAGGACAGCGGCCAGACGCACGTGCGTTCTCATAGGGTCCTCCTTGCTCCGGCGGCAGGCGTTCTGGGCCGCACTGGAGCGCGATTCGACTCGCCGAGTTGCTCGATCACGACCCTGACGGCATCGGCCCGGGCGTCGGGCAGATCCGCATCGACCAACTCGAGATAGCGTTTGAGTTCCCGCGCGCCCTCATTGAATACCTGGTTCTTGATAAACAGCAAGCCCCTCTCAAGCCGAGCCGGCGCATAGGCCCCGTCGGCCCTGATGGCTTTCTTGAAAGCGTCCTGTGCCGCGTTGTCTTCGCCGAGCGCAACGTGCAGCCTGCCGCGGAGCGTGTACAGCGCCGCGGTCTGGTTTCCGAGACGTTCCGCTCGATCGAGCGCATTCCTTGCGGTCGTCGTGTCGCCGCGCTCGAGGGCAAGTTGCGCCAGGCGAACGGAGGCCTCTGCGGCATAGGGCCCCTCTTCTTTCGCCAGGCCTTCAAACTGATCCCAAGCTTCGTCAGAACGCCCGGCGGCCTCCAGCGCCAAACCATAGAAAAAGCGCACGGATGGCCTGTCCCGCCGGGCGTTGACCGCGCCCTCGAGATGCGCGAGCGCTTCGCCGGGACGCCCCTGCGCGATGCGTATGAGGCCGAGCTGGGTTTCTGCAAGGGACGCGATCGGGGTGGACGTTGTGGCAGCCGCTTGTTCCAGGCGCTCGACGGCAACGGCCTCGTTGCCTTGAAGCCCGGCGACAAACCCGGCCGCGGCCACCGAATCGGCGTCGCCGGGATTATCCCGCAAGGCCTCGTTTAAATATCGTTCGGCGCCGTCGTAGTCGCCTCCCAGCGCCTGTACCATGCCGAGATGCGCCTTTGCGCGGGCATTGGCGGGGTCGAGCTTGAGCACCGTTTCGAACGCGTCGATCTGTCCGGTTATGTCGTTGTTTACCCCGCGCGCCAAGGCGAGCAAGTGCCACACCTCGCCGTTGGCGGGATACTCGGCGGCGGCCCGTTCGAGCGCTTCTACCTGCCGCCGTTGCGATCGTTCATCGTCCGCTTCAGCCAAACAGAGTACGGTGAACAAGGCCGCATCGAGGTTCTTGGGGGCCTGCTCCGAGACGGCCTCGAACGCCGCTGCGGCTGCCTGGTATTGCCGCGCTTGCCATTGTAGTTTGCCCAGTTCGAACCGCGCCCGGGCGTCGTCCGGGTGTTTCTCGACGCGCTTCTCGAGGATGCTTACGGCCTCGACGACGCGTCCTTGCCGCCCAAGTTCCGCCGCCTTTGCCACAACATCGCGGGTGAAGATAAGCAAGAGGACGAGCACGAGGATTATGGCCGCCGCGATAATCCCCAACGCCACAAGCATCCAGAGAGAGACGTTTCGTGAGGCCTTGGCCGTCTCTTTCTTCTCCTCGACGATCTTTTGGCCCGTCAAGAGGTTCGTTCCACAGGCCACGCAGATAATGTCCCCGTCTTGAACCAACGCGTGGCAGTTGGGGCAGGTTTGGCGTTCGCCTGCACCCCGTCGGCGCCTCGGATGTTCGGGTCTGGAGCGCATATAGCCGCCGCAGTGGGGGCAATTGTCGAGGTTCGGATCGGTCAACTTACCACAGTAGGGGCAATTTATCATCTGGGGCATCGAACTCCACCTAACCTTTCTCGTGAGCGCTGAGTCGGGGCCGTGCCCTCGGGGTCAACGCTGCGTGACATGTTCGCTCGCGTTACGGATTCTCCTCAGGAAATGCCGTGTGGCAACACCGGCATGTTTTGGCGTCGAGCCGATTCTTGGCGCCGCAGTTTGCGCATTTCTTCCAAAGGAGTGAATAGACACCTATTGCGGCGACCAACACGATCACTGCTGACATAACGAGAAGATACAACCGGCATTCACCCTCTTGTACCCGCATCCAATTCAATTGCAAGCCCGACGGGCACTGTTTCGGATACTTCACCCATAGTGATTGTAGATGCCGAGAGCGGAAGTGTCAAGAGATCACCCGCAGAAAACCGTACCCGTGCGCGGCCGACGCCCCGGTTACGCGCCCACACATCTGGAGTCCGAAGGGGCGGGCCGCGTCCGCAGCGTTGCCGACAAACCGAACGCGCACAGCGCGGCCGCGGCTGACGTACCGAAGGCCGCGGCATACGACACGCCGTCAGCCAGTTTTCCCGCCGCCACCGGCGCGCACAGCAGCGGGATGGTCAGCGTGTTCATGAATGCAACATAGGTGGCCCGGAGATGGGCCGGCGGCAACGAGAGCAGGTAGACCATCCGGGTGATCAAGTGGCCGTTGATGGCCGTGGTGCCGCAGGCAAACATAAAAAGAAACGGCCAGACATAGTGACGCGCCAGAACCGCCGAGACGCCGTCGAGAGGCCTGAGCAATGCAAGCGCCAGCGCCGTCAGCGGCGAGAACAACAGGAGCAACGCCGCAATCATGAACGCCGCCGGCTCGCCGTAGCGCCGCATCAGGCGCCCCCAAGCGTAGCTCGAGATCCCGGCAACCAACATGATGGCTGCCGTAAACCAACCAAGCAGGCTCCCGGGCGCATTGAACTCCCGCATGGCGTACGGAACCAGGAGCGGCTGCGACATGGCCGCTACGGCCCAGGCCCAACTGAGAAGATAGAACCGGCGGTAGTCGGCGTCGCGTTTGAAAAGCATCAATCCCCGCATAAGAAACTGGGCAAACGGGGCGCGATCTGGCGGAACGGGTTCAATGGGTTCGCGCACGGATATGAACATGGCGTAGCCCGCCGCGCACAACACCGCGCCAAGGAGAATACAGACGGCGTAGTTCTGCGGATAGGGAAGGCCGCTTCCCTCGTCGAGCAGGCGAACCACGGCGCCGCCCGCAAAAAAACCTACCAGTCCGGAGAAGAGGCGGCGGTATGAGAAAAGCATGGGGCGTTCTGTTGCCGGCACTGCTTTGGCGGTGACGTCCAGAAACGAGACCACCGACATGCCGCC
>DUZM01000199.1 GCA_013349485.1 Candidatus Hydrogenedentota bacterium
CACCTTCTCTGAAGAAATGGCCCCGGAACTGGCCGCCGAGCTGCGCTCGCAGTACGACGGCCTGAAGGACGAGGGCAAGGTGCCCGAAGAGCACGTGGCGTTGTTCGACGAGCTCGTGGCGATTGGCGGCGCGGAAGAGGGCTCGGCTTGGGGCAAGATGCTGTGCCTTACCGTAGTTGTGTCGTCGCTCGAGGACGGCAAAGTTACGGAAGCCGAAGTCGGCGTCCTCGAGGATGCCCGCGACTTGCTGCAAGAGAACCCGGATATCGGCCTGTTCGGGATGAGACGTTTTTTCGAACACCGTCCCGAAATGCAGGCCGAAATGCAACGATATCAGACTCGATATCCGCGGGGCGGGTACTGAGTATCTGGCTCGTAGGTTCAGATCCGTACCCTTGTAAAGATACTACTTGACACGTGTGTCGGCTCGTACGCGGTTTTCAAATTCCAACTAAGAAGTGGGGAGACTGTACTCCACGGAAAGGGGCAAAAGTGATTGCGCGCTCTGAGTTCGCCGAGCTAGCGAACGCCTTTCTCGAAGAAACCAAAGCGGCAATTGCTCAGGAATACCGACGCATCCAGCACTGCTTCGAACAACTTACAGACGAGCAGATATGGCTGCGTCCGGCTCCGCACGTCAACGCGATCGGCACGATTGTGCGCCACCTATGTGGCAACATGCGGCAATGGTTTCTGCACGGCGTGGGTGGCGAAGAAGACGTCCGGTGCAGGCCTGCAGAGTTTGCCGACGCCGCCCCGATTCCGAGGAAGGAGCTTCTGGAACAGTTCGCGGATCTGCTGCGTGATATTTACGACACGCTCGACGCCTTCGACGGGAGCCGCCTGCTCGAAGGACGACAAATCCAAGGGTCTGATACGAATGTCCTTTCGGCTATCTACAGCACCGTCACCCATCTGGAAGGACACGCACAGCAGATTGTCTACATCACTCACCTCTACCTCGGGGAAAAGTATTTGCCTTTCTGGCGGCCAGAATCCGCCGCACAGGGCGCGTGAGATACACCCCTTCTCCCTCTCTGGCCTCGCCGCAGAGGAAGACCTACCCAAACCGGAGAGGGACTACTCGGAAAGGGCACCGGCGAATCACCCGACGATGTTGATGAGTTCGCCGAGCATGTCGCTCTGTGCGCGAAAAGCATTGACGTTGGCTTGGAATGCGTGGCGATCCAGCACTGAATTGGTGGTTTCCCGGGCCAGATTCACGTTCGAACCCTGGACGGCCCCCGGGTAGAACTCCGTCGCCCCGGGCACGGCGACGGGCTCGCCGGAGGCCGGGGTTTGCCGATACAGGTTGCCGCCTATAGCTAGCAACCCGTCCGGGTTTGCGAACCGAAACACCTCGAGGCGGCCAACCATCTCAGGCCCCGCGCCACCCGGAACCGTCGCGTATACGGCGCCGTCGCGGGTTACACTCACATGGGTTGCGTTGCCGGGCACCTGAATGGGCGGGTCTAGACGCGCGCCATCGGCCGTAACCACCTCGCCGTCGGCGTTCAGACCGAAATGGCCGTCGCGCGTGAAGGCCGTGGCCCCGTCAGGCGCGCGGACACGGAAGAAACCGGCGCTGACGGCCACATCCATGCTTTGACCCGTTACCTCGATTGGTCCGCTCGAGTCGTCCCGCGATATACTGCCGAGGGCCGCGCCCCCTGATGCGAGTTCGACGGACTCGGCGCGCGCTGCGCGGTATCCCGCCGTGCCCAGGTTCGCGACGTTGTGCGCAGTCACATCGTTGCGACGGAGCGCGTTGGCAATGCCCGAAGCGGAAATGTACAAACCTTCCATGGCGTTTCCTCTTTTGGCCGCAATTATCGAGAACCCGTCTTCCGACCCCCGAGTTCAATGGGCTTCTTCAGAGATTATACCACGTAAGAGTGTTAATGAAAGCCTCGGCGTGGTATAATGCTTATCGGTAAAGCCAAAGGCCTTTATCACGGCTGCTCACCACAGCGGCCGGGCTCGTCTCTTATGGGGGGTGTTTTCCCAACGTGAAGTCAATCATTAACTCAGACATTGTGCGGCCGCACGTTCATATAATTGGGTTTCGTCGTTTTCGCGAATAACTGCCCAAGGGGTGATGGGTCTAGTCGGCGGCGCCTGGCTGCCTTGACGGAAACAACGAGCACGTACAGGTTTGTCTGGCGCCAGCGCAAACGGGGGAGGTCGAGGTCATGTGGGGGAGAAAATCAAAGGGGACGCTTCGGGCCAAAGAGTTCGTCCTTGAGGACGCCGAGGGGAATGAGCGCGCGGCCATTCGCGTTGACGCCGCGCATAACACGCGTCTCGAGTTTAAGGACGAGCAGGGCAATGTCGGGCTCTTTATTGGGCTGACTGCCGCGGGCACACCGCGAGTTTGGCTATCCTACGCCGGAGGCAAAGGCTCGATACAACTCGAGGCAAACAACCGACTGTCGACCGCAGGCCTTATCATCGCCGGTACAACCGGCAAGGCCCAAGTATTGCTCGGCGTGGCTCGGAACGGTTTGCCCGCCATCGCCCTGCTCGACCCAGAGGGAAACGTTGTTTTTCCACACGACGTAAACGGTAAGAATGGCGCCGCCAATTCCTCCCCCGGCATCGATTGGGACCAACTACTCAGCAAATAACGCGCGTCACGGAGTCGTGGTGTCCGTGCCAGGCCGTGTTCGTCCGTGTTCTTACGATGGAGCAGGGACGGAATAATGAACAGTAGCGACGGCGTCCTAGTCCCCGGCCCCGCTCTTCTCGTGGTCAAGTACCTCGCGCACGACGAACGGCGGCTGTTCGCGGACTTCCCGGTATACTCGTCCGAGATACTCGCCGAGAATTCCTATCGAAACCAATTGCACGCCCGCGAAAAAGGCAATCGCCAGCACGATGAGCCACGTGTCGTTGTCGGCGCCCTCGAAACCGAGCAGCCGCGTTGCGGCCAGCCACAGCAACGCCGCCCCGCTGGGCAAGGCAAACACCCACCCAACGTAGAAGGCGAATCGCAGCGGCATCATTGTGAAGTTACAGATGAAGTTCAACCCCAAAGCGATCAACTGCGGCAACGTGTACTTGCTCTTGCCGGCCCGGCGCGCCGCGTGCGCCACCGGCACCTCGCCGTAGCGGCCGTAGCTGAGCCACGCGAATAACCCGCTGAGGTACTTCGACTTGTCGTTGAACAGGTTGATCGACTCGACAAAACGCCGATCGAGCGCCGTGAACCCCGTTGCACTGTCGGGCACATCAATACCCGTAATACGATACAACAGGTGGGACATGCACCAGGAGCCCACGCGGCGCAGCAGCGGATCGATGCGGTGGGTGCGCACGCCGTAGACGATGTCATAGCCCTCGCGGAGTTTGTCGACTACTTTGGCGATTTCTTCGGGCGCCACTTGAAGATCGGCATCGAGAAGAACCACCGCGTTCCCACTCGCATGCTGAAATCCGGCCGATATGGCCATCTGCTGGCCGAAATTCCGTGCAAACCGGATTACGCGAACCGCTGCATCGCCTTCGAAAAGCCTTTTGAGCGCGTCGAACGACGCGTCCGTGCTGCCGTCCTCGACAAAGAGAATCTCATACGTTTTCCCGCAGTCCTTGAGCGTGCTCGTCAGCCGCTCGTAAAGGATCTGTAAGTTGTCCTCTTCGTTGAAAACCGGGATTACTACGCTCAAATCGGGCCGGGCACGAGTCTGGTCGCTCACCGGGATGTTCCTCTTGACTGTACGTGGCGGCCGCCGGGCTCGAGCGGCCAAGTCGCCGAACCGACAACCAGAAACCAAGAACCAAGAACCAGAAACCAAGCGCCCCGATTCTGCATGGTTGACGTGAGTCGCGTCAACTTGTCAGCACTCGATGGCGATCAACCCTACGGCATGTTCAAGATTTCGCGCCGCCTCGCCGCGATCGGCGCCGTCCGCAATCACGTAGCCCACCCGGTGGTCGCTGTGCTGCAACGGGAAGACGATGTCGCCCGGACCTACATTGACAACGGCATCGACGACCCCCGGGGCGGCGCGCGCGTCGTCAATCCCCGTCACCGAGCGGACGCGCCCGGGCCGTGCGTCGAGAAACCGTATGGCCGCGGCGCGGGATCGGGTTCGCTCGAGGTCGGGCCGTTTCCCGAGGGCCAAGTCGATTGCCGCACGTACCAGATCGATTCCCGTCGCCAGCGGCGCCAGATGAGACGCGATGCATCCGCCGGCCAAACGCGCGCCCAGTTCGACGAGCCTAACGCCGTCCTTCGTCGCAAACAGTTCGCAGTGAGACGCGCCCGACTCGATGCCGAAAGCCGCGATAATCTCCCGGAAGGCCGTTTCCAGGGCGTCTGCCGCGTCGCCCGGGAGGTCGGCGGGAATTGTGTGGCCTATCTCGGCGCAGAAGGGCGGGGGACACGTCATCTTGTCCGTGATGGCGACGAGTTCTGTCTCGCCGCCAAACGTGATGCCCTCGAGGCTGACCTCGCGCCCCGCTAGGCGCTCTTCGGCAACAAGTACGCCGTCCTTCGAAAAACTCTGCGCATATTGAAACGCTTTTTCGAGCATTGCCGCGGCCTCGACGCGGATGACGCCTTTGCTGCCGTTGCCCTCCTGCGGTTTCAGCACCAAGGGGAGCCCCACCTGGTCGACGGCCCGGGCCAACCCGCTTACGGATGACAGCGCGCAGAACTTCGGACAGTACTGCGGCAGGGCCGCCGCCAGTCTTTTCCGCGCCAGGACCTTGTTCCGCGTTCGGAGCGCGGTTTCATAGGGCAGCCCCGGCAATCCGAGCGCGTTGGCAACCACCGCGCACGGAACCACGCACGGGTCGTTGGCAATCGAAACGACCGCGCTGACCGCGTGCCGTTTGCCGACGTCGATCGCCTTGTCCAGGTCCGTGGGATCGACCGCCTCGGCAATGTCGGCCAACGCGAGTCCAGGGGCCGCGGGACGGCGATCGATAGCCACGACCTCGAGACCCATGGAATGGGCCGTGCGGATCGCGGGCACTTGAAAGGAGCCCGCCGGCATAACGAGTATGCGCTGCCTCGCCGCCACGGCCTACCCTCCGACTAGAGAAAGAAAAGTCCCGCTGAATATACAGCCGAGTTCTTCTTTCGAGAACCCGTGTGTCTCGAAAATGGCCTTGCTCGCGATATAGCACTCGTGGAGGGGATGTTGCGGATGATCGGATCCGTATATCAGGCGCTTGGCGCCGACTTGTTTGAGCGCGAACATGAACTGATCCTCGAACGGGGTACCGTGAAAGTAGGTGAGCGAAACGGATACATCGAGGTAGACGTTGTCGTTTGCGACGGCGACCGCCAGCGCATCGAGGAACCGGAAACCGCCGGCGTGACACATGATAATTGTCGCTGCCGGGACACGTTTGCAGAGCGCATCGATATTGAGCGGCAATTGATCCCGCAACGGCGTCGGTTTCCACAGCAGGCAGTCAATGGCTACCGGAACGCCGAGCTCCGCTGCCTTCTCCACGACGGGGACAATCCGCGGATCGTCTGCGGCGATGCCCTGAAAACGGGGATGAAGCTTCAGCCCTTTAAGGCCATAGCCCGTAACGGCGTGTTCGAGTCGTCTTGCGGCGTCGCCGTGTTCGAGCGGGTGCACGGAGGCGAATCCGATCAGTTTGTCGGGGGCTTTGGCGCACCACTCCGCCACAAAACAGTTCTCCGTCCGTTTGGCGTAAGGCGAGTCCGCCGCCAAAGGCAGGACCACGGCCTTGTCGACCTCACTCTCGGCCAAGTCGTTGAGGAGGCGCTCCGGGGTAGCGTCGAATTCCGGACCGTAGGCATCTTTCTCAGGATGAATGTGGGTATGCGCGTCAATGATCATTGACCCCCATCCTTCGCGCTCGTACTCGTACTAGCCTTCATGATCGTCATGACAAGCATTACGAATGAGTCGCCGTCAGACAGCTTGAGTTGGATTCCCCTTATGCTCGAGTTCGCAACATCCTTGGCATAGGCACGTTAGCCCCCTCCGGCGACATTGCCGCCACTGGCGCATTTCGGGGCCGTTCCAGATTGCCTTCAGCGGCTTGTCGCGCACGTTTCCGGCACGGTGTATCAAACACGAGGACGCGTCGCCCTTGGCGGCCACGTACATATTTGTCCAAGCGGCCCGGCACGCGTACTCCCCGAGATCCAGGCCGCCGTCATAATACTGCACGAGGTCGGCTCGCGGCATCCTCGGCCACCGCACGGCCACGCCCAATTCCGCCGCTGCATCTGCGGCGGCCTGCAGCGCGCCATCGAGCGCCGTCGGCGCGAGCCGGGGCAACGTGACGTCCGAAGAACGGAACGCATCGGGGTCCAGCTCACCGACGTTCTCAGGGTCGAACATGCGGATTTCTGTGACCAGATTCAGCGCGTCCGCGCCCAGCTCGGTCGCGACCGCCGGCAGCCTGGCCAGACTTCCGAGGTTGTCTTGCTGGATGACGGCCGTAATGTGGACGAGCGGACGCGTCTTGCCCGATTCTTTTCGATAGCGCACGAGCGCTTTGAGCCCCTGCACGGCCTTATCATAGGCGCCGGCCATGCCGGTGATTGCATCATGGACGTCTCGCGGCCCCTCGAGCGACACACCCACGAAATGCAAGCCGCGCCCCGCGACGTTTGCTGGCGCGAGTTCGACAAGCCGTTTGGCCACATCTTCCGTGAGCCGCAGCCCATTCGTTATGATATGGGTGCGGCGTAACTGGCTGGCGAATTCCAGCAACTCGAGCAGGTCGTCGCGGACAAACGGCTCGCCCCCCGTAAACGTAATCAGGCTCAGTCGCCCGGTTTGGCCTATCACGTCGCGCCACTCACTGGTCGTCAATTCATCCTCACGCTGCTCACTTCCGGGAGCACTCTCAAACCACTTGCGGTACTGGCACATTGCACACCGCAGATTACAGCGCCGCGTCACCTCAAGGAAGTAATGCCAAGCCGGAAATGCGTAGCCGTCGCGAAACACATGATACGGGACGGCGCTGTGCATCCGCGTCGCAAGGCGATACAACCTCGCCGTGCGATGTGAGCGCCGCTTTATGCTTCGGTTCTGCATCAAACAAGACGCCAACTAGGATTGCCGCGACCCGCACGATCCTCGGCAAGGCGTGGAAGACCCGTTCTGCACGATCAAACCAAACTCGTTGCGTGCCACCGCCACCGGGACCGTCTCAAATATGTCCACTCGGGCGCAGAACGAAATGTCGTCGCCGAGCCCCACGCGCCGCAGTTTCTCGGCATGAGGCGCCGAAGCGAACAACGCCTCGATACCCTCGGCCTCGATCCGCTTTCGCCAATGGCCAATCCGATCGGCCCCGACCTCGATCTCCGCCTGAGCTTGGACGGCAATTGCAGCAGCAGCGGCCCAGTCCTCCTGAGCGTCGAAGCCGGGATCGCCGGCCAAGCCGGCCGGGATGAGGACGACGTCGCGATCATGCCGCGACAGGTAGTCTACCAAGGCCGCGACGTTAACGACCGACCCCATGCACACCGCCGCCGAGCCCCACGCCGCAACGAGAAGCCCGGCGCCCGTCGTCGTGGTGAAGACCACCCGACGGCCGGCCGCTGCGGCAACCGTCCGAGGGCTATTCCCGTAGTCAAATCCTTCCGGGTGCAATCCTCCGCGCTCGCCAAAAAGCAGGGCGTCGGGATATAGCGCTCTGGCCGCGAACGCGTCCACCACCTCCCGCACGACGATGATTTCGGTGGCGCCGGCATCAAGGAGCGCCGCGACCGTGGCACTTGCCCGCAAGGCATCCACAATCACCGCGACGCAGTTATTGGCTACGGCATACGCGCAGCCCTCTTCACCCTCAATCGCGTGCCATGCCATGTGCCGGTTTCCTCGAACGCATTCTACACGCACCCTGATACAGAATACACCATACAATCTGCGGGGCGATGAGTCCGTAGTTTCTATACAGAGCCGGACGTTCTCTTCTCAGAACCCAGCTGACGGACGAGACCTTCACCGGCGCTGAAGGTATCATCGGCGATAAGCTTAGCTTCCCGTCATTGCGAGGAGCGACCCGCCTCAGGCGGGGACCCCACCTTTGGTGGGGAGTATAGGCAATCTCGTTCCTTGCTCACGACGACTCGGTATGTCCCGAAGGAGATTGCTTCGTCGAGGACTCCTCGCAATGACGAGATGATTGGCCTTTTGGGCTTGTGCCTATGGCATCTCATAGAAATCCGCGCATAATTGTTCAAAGGGACTATGACTCAGTATGCTAGTTGCAGGAATCCTCGTCATCGCCCGCGCGAGCCGGGCGCTCCGCTCGGCAGCGCAGCACGTGACGGGAACGGGGCGGGCTTTCTGCCGCGGCCTGCCGCAGCTTGCGCATGGCCCGTTGTACGCCCCGAAGCACGGAGGACGGATTTGTGCCCGTAACCGCCGCGACCTCGCGATAGTTCATGTTCTTAAAAAAGTACAGTTCCAAGCACCGGCGTTCGCGCAGCGTCAAACGCCGCCGCATCTGTCGGCACAACCACCGCAACAAAGCCGCCTTTCCCTCGCGCCAAGCAAGTCCCGCCTCGATTTCCTCTTGTGTCTCATACCATAGCGACCGCGTTGTATCGAACCCTTTCATGATTTCAGGGCTCAGGGGTACCATCACGCGCCTCGGACGATTTCTGCTAACCATGGCTTCCGACCTCCCTCGGCAGTTCTGCAAGCCCCGGCCCACACACGCGCCGGATTTCCTCGACCCTATCCCCGCCGGACGGCCAAAGTACTTTGCAGAACCTTTCTTTTCCCTTTGCTTTTTCTTGCGGAAGCCGCGACAATACGTGTTCGGGCCTCGTGTTCAGAGAATGAAGGGGAAAGCCATGGGCATAAAGGAACGCGTTCAAGATGAAATGAAGACCGCCATGAAGAACCGCGCCCTGGCGCGGCTCGAATGCCTCCGCATGATGAAGGGGCGCTGCTGCTCAAAGAAAAGGCATCGAGCGAAGCGCTATCGGACGAGGAGGCCGTCAAGGTATTGCGCGGCGAAATCCGCAAGCGCAGAGAAAGCATTGACGTCTTCCGCGAACACGGCAAGACGGCCGAGCTGGCCGCCGCCGAAGCCGAAATCGGCATTATCGAGGAGTTCCTGCCCCAACAGCTTTCCGCGGAACAACTCGAGGAAAAGGTTCGGGCCTATCTCGAGGAGCACCCTGACATTACCCATCCAGGAAAACTCACCGGCGCACTCAAAAAAGAACTCGGCGATCAGGCCGACGGCAAACTCCTCAACGAAACCTGCCGAAAAGTCCTCGGGGCTTGACTGACGCCGAAAGATGTTGCTATCTTCCTGCCCTGGACCTGGGGGAGCGTCGCACGATTCGGCGTCGGGGATTCCGCGTGCCTGTTCGTGCAAGCCGCCGGGCAGTTATGGTTTTTGAGTGGCCAACGAGGACAGCGTCATGAGCGTCGATCTCATCCCGACTGAGCAAATCATCGAGAAGTACAGCACGAAGAAGGGCGCGCTTATACCGCTGCTGCAGGACGTTCAGGGCGTGTACGGCTACGTGCCCAAAGAGGCGGTGGACCTCATCGCGAAAAAACTGGCGATCTTCCCCGTCGAAGTCTACGGCATCCTCACGTTCTATACGCAGTTCTACCTCACGCCGCGCGGCAAACACACCATTCGGGTGTGCCAAGGAACGGCCTGTCACGTGATGGGCGGCAAGGAAATCATTGATTATCTCGCCGACACGCTGCACGTTCGAGAGGGCGGCACGACGGAGGACGGCGTGTTCTCGCTCGAACGCGTGGCATGTCTGGGTTGCTGCGGCATGGCGCCGGTTGTGGCCATCGA
>DUZM01000173.1 GCA_013349485.1 Candidatus Hydrogenedentota bacterium
ACGTGCTGCGCGCGGTGCGCTTCAGCCAAGTCTACGCGTTTATGTATTCGCCTCGGCCCGGGACGAGAGCCGCCGAACTTGAGGACTCCGTGCCCAAGGCTATGAAGCAGGAACGACTCCAGCGGGCGCTCGCACTCTACGAATCCATCAACGCTGAGGAAAGCCAAAAGTACCTCGATGCGTTTCAGGAGGTGCTTATCGAGGGGCCCGATCCAAAGAAACGAAACGCCATGCACGGCCGAACCGAAGGCAACCGACACGTAACCGTCAACGGCGACGTCTCGGGCGTCGGCGACCTTGTGCTCGTCCGTATCACCGCTGTACGCGCCCATTCGCTCGAGGGCGACGTCGCAACGCGGGTCGGCGCGGAGCAGAAATGAAGAAATGCGCAAGAAAAATGATAGTCGGGGAAACCTTTCTTTTGGGAAAAAGAAAGGTTTCCCCGAACCTCTTCCAAAGAAAACCAAACTTTTGACATAGTGCGCGTAAGCGCGTCTGGTTTTTCTTGCTTCTTTCTTTTTGGGAAAAAAGAAAGAAGGAGAAGAAATGACTGAGAAAACACAGAAGAGGGCGTCGGTTTACACGCTTGGGTGCCGGCTTAATCAGTCCGAGACGGCTATCATTGAGGAGAAGCTGCGCGGTGCGGGCTACACGCTTGTGCCGTTTGGCGAGCCGGCGGACCTCGGCGTGATCAACACGTGCACCGTGACCGCTGAGGCCGATGCAAAAGGACGCAAGGCGATCCGCGGTTTCAACCGCAAGAACCCGAATGCATATACTGCGGTGATCGGCTGTTATTCGCAGACGGACTCAGAGGCCTTGGCCAAAATCAAAGGCGTGGATCTCATCGTCGGCACCCAGCGAAAGTTGGACTTTCTCGACTACGTTTCAACAAAGAAAAACGCCACCCCCGTAATCGTCCAGAACGGGATAGGCGCCGCCGATTTCACGATAGAAATATCGCACGAGTCGGCCTTCACGCGGCGGGCCAACTTGAAAATTCAGGACGGGTGCGATTTCAACTGTAGTTTCTGCATTGTGCCGCGGGCACGCGGGCCTGCCCGCAGCCGCGACATGGACAACCTACTCCAGGAAGCCAGGTCGCTTGTACGTTGCGGCGCTAAGGAGATCGTTCTTACTGGCGTCAACATCGGCACATACCGCTGGCAAGGCCAAAACCTGGTTGACGTCGTAAACCGTCTCAACGAGATCGCCGGCCTCGAGCGCATCCGGATCAGCTCGACGGAACCCAGTACGGTTGCCGAGGATCTCTTTCCGCTCATGGTCGATCCCGCGCACGCGCTGGCGCCGTTTCTGCACATCCCGCTCCAGTCGGGCTCGGACAAAAGACTCAGACTTATGCACCGACGGTATACAGCACTTGAGTTCGCTGATTTCCTTGGGCGTGCCTCCTGCGCCGTGGCGGATCTGTGCATCGGCACGGACGTCATGGTCGGTTTTCCAGGCGAAGGCGACGCCGAATTCGAGGAAACGCGCCGGCTATTGGCGGACAACCCGATAACGTACGCCCACGTGTTCAAGTTCTCCGAACGGGGCGGGACACCCGCCGCCAAGTTGGCCGATAGGGTCGATGCCAAAACGCAAAATGCGCGCAGCGCCATAATCCGTCGCATCAGCGCCCGAAAACGCCGCCGTTTTTACGAAGCGCATCTGGGCCGACGCATGCGTGTCTTGTTTGAAGAGCAAGAAGGCGGGCTCTGGTTTGGATATACCGGGAATTACATCCGCGTCGGCGCTCCTTCAGACGAGAACGTCCACAACGAGATCAGGACGACGCGCCTGGAACGGCTCCGAAGCGACATAGTGCTGGCACACATCGAGAAGGATCGGCCAACGGGATAACGCTGGCTCAGGCTTGATGAGGCCCGTCCAGGGCGACGGACTCCTTAAGGTATCCTTGAAGCTCGCGCCAGGTGTTGTAGTCGTCCGCGTTACTGATTCCTGGAACGAATCCGAACTTCAGATAGAGGTTAATTGCGGGTACGCGACCCGTCGATGTGGACAAGTACGCGCGTTCATGGCCCAGTTCCCGCATTCGGCGGAGCACAATGCTAAGCAACGGTTTGCTGAGGCCCCGTCCCTGCATCTCCGGGACAACGGCGACCCAATGAAGCCGGCCATAGGGTAGGTTTTCGTAGTCGTCATCGAACCACGCCGTAGCCGTGCCAATTGCCTTGCCCCGGGCATCGCACAGAAAACACTGCCGGTCAGCCAGTAACTCCGAGTCGGAGCCAAACTCTCTCTTAAACACTCGGAGCGATGTCGGCACGAATCGTTCTGCCGCTTGATGAATAGCCACCCATGTGTGCTCGTCACCCGGCGCATGCCATCGCGCGGCGTAGCCGGGCGGCAACGCATAGTCTGGAATGTGCTCAAGGTCCGCTCGAACCATGCTGACCTGAACGTTGCGCTTAACAATCCCCACAGCGTGGTTTCCTCATCGTTCTGGGCCGTCTTGCATATTCGCCCAAACGCAACGCGCAGAACGGCCCAGGCATAATAGTCCCGCCACCAACGAGTTGCAATACCCTTACCCGTCCGTAATCGTACAACCCCCGATGTCTTGAGACGGGACATGCGCAACATCAAGCGAGCACCTGTGGGACGCCTCCAAATGCGATAACAGCTCCCTCTGATTATGGGAAGGGTCCTATGATAGCCTATAATCCTTGGCGCCGGGCATTTGGCATGCTCTGCAACCGAAGCGCTTCAAGAGAGGGAAACGCATGTCGGACGTGTTGCAAGAAGGGCGGGTCGTGTCCGTAAACGTCTCCGCCGACACGGGAACTGTCAAACGGGCCGTGCCGACGATTGTCATTGATGAGCAAGGCATTCAGAATGACGCACATGCTGGGCCGGGCCACCGGCAGGTGAGCTTGCTTAGCCAAGAACGGATCGACGCGTTCGCAAAAGAAATCGGACGGGCAATCCGCCCGGGCGAGTTCGCCGAGAACGTCACGACGCAGAATGTCGACTTGGGCCGCGTTGCGTTGCTGGATCGGCTGCGGGTCGGCGCTGCCGAACTTGAGGTGACGCAGATCGGAAAGCCGTGCCACGGCGAAGGATGCGCCATCTTTCGGGAAGTGGGCCGATGTGTGATGCCCAAGGAAGGCATCTTTTGCCGCGTCATCGACGGAGGCCCTGTGCACCCCGGCGACGCCGTGCGGCACGTAGCGCGACCGCTTCGGTTCCTCGTCATAACGGTGAGCGACCGCGCCAGTCGCGGCCAATATGAAGACAGAAGCGGCCCGGAAGTACAGCGCTGTATCGAAGAACATTTCAAGGGAAAACGGTGGCACGTCGAGATCGAAACGGATGTGCTGCCGGACGACGCGGCGAAATTGCAGCAACGTTTGGAAAGGGCCCGCGACGCAGGCATAGACGTCATTTTCACCACGGGCGGCACCGGCGTTGGGCCGCGCGACGTCACGCCGGACGTCGTGACGACCATCGCGGACAAGCTTATCCCCGGCATTATGGAACACATCCGCGTGAAGTACGGCGCCGACTATCCAAACGCCCTCCTGAGCCGGGGCGTAGCCGCCGTAGCGGACGAAACCCTCGTATACGCCCTCCCCGGCAGCGTCAAAGCCGTCGGGGAATACATGAGCGAGATTCTGCGCACCGTCGAGCACGCCATTGCCATGCTCCACGGCCTAGGCCACGCCTCAGCGGACTAAGTCCCTCGTGAAGTGGGAAACCCCGTCCGCTTGACTGAATGAGGGTGTCACTGGGAGCCTGAATCGAGCAACTGACGACGTAAAAAGGGCTCCGGCTTCCTGGATGAGTGGGCGGGAACACGGCGGCGCGACCTGTTTCTCCATGTTTGACAGTTGCTCGGCGGGCGTATTCTCTCCGACACATGCCGAACAGGCTTTTTCTCCATTGAACACTTCCTTCTCTGGCGTCGCCATAAGGGATAGAATGATTGTTGTATCGTTAGCGGCGTGTAGACGGGGTCGATGTGAACGCCACAGACATATCTTTGATCAATCGTTGGGTCAAGACGCGCGACGCAGACGCGTTTGAAGAAATCGTCTGCCGCCATTCAGGCATGGTTTACGCCACTTGCACGCGAGTCCTTGGCAGTCGCACCGAAGCCGAGGATGTGACCCAGGAGTGCTTCATCGAGCTTGCAGAGTGCGCTGCATCGATAACGTCCTCTCTGGCGGGCTGGCTACATGCAGCAGCCAGACATCGTTCCCTGGACCGCATCAAAGCGGAGAAACGGCGCAGGAAACGCGAGCAGGATTTCGCAGCGGAACGCCCCTCTACGGTTGACACCCATTGGACAGACCTGCGCGAGCACCTTGACGAGGCTATTGCGGAACTGCCAGAGGAACTTCGCGCAGCCATCATCTGCCGCTTCCTGGAAGGACAAGCGCATGAAGCGATCATAGACCGTCTTGGCATATCGCGCTCCACCGTTCACTATCGCCTGAACAAAGGACTTGCGCGTCTTGGCCAGATCCTGAAAAAGCGCGGCGTTACGTTTTCAGTTGTCGCCCTTGCCGCCGCAATGGAGGCCAATGCCATTGAGGCCGTTCCCGAAGAACTTGTGGCGGCTCTCGGCAAACTGGGTATTGCCGGCCAACTGGCCTCTGGGCCAATCAGTGTCACGGGAACACTGGCCTTGAACAACGCATTTAAAGCTCTGCCGGGAGTGTTTGTCATGAAGAAGTTTGTCCTAGGCGTTTTCGTCGTTGGTTGCGTCTTACTGGGCCTTTGGGCTCTAACGCCGGAAGACTCGCCGCTAACATCTGCTCCCGACAAGGGAGTGGAGAAGGGGGGTGCCGCGACCCCGGAGCCCCCCGTTCCTGAGCCACCGCTGCCCGCCGAGGCGGAGGCCAGCACGGCCCCCCGGGGCGAGACAGTTGCGGAGCCCGTGGGCGGCGCAGTAGCAGGCCGGGTTTACGATAGCGAAAGCGGCGTGGGTTTGGGAGGGGTCATAATCACCGCGCGGAGCCGGGTCCCGCGTGACGGATCCGTTGCGCGCGTGACGAGCGATGAGCACGGGCAGTTTCAGATCAATGCACTTGAACCGGGGATATATAGTATTGGTCCAAGCGTTGTGCCCCGCGGGCCACGGCCTACGGACTTGGACCGCTGCGTTGTGAGAATAGATGAGAACGCTCGCATCGCTGACTTGGATTTCCCCGTTGCGCGAGGACTTCCGGTCAGAGGAACTGTTGTGAATGCACAACATCAACCTGTTCAGGGGGCGCTCGTCGAGGCCAGGACGGCATGGCGCTACGCTGAACAGACCCGCAGCGACACGGATGGGGCTTTTACGCTGTGGATAGGCACGCCTACCGGGAATCTTCTTGTGCGGGCGGCAACGCATAACTTGGCGAGCGAGATCCACGGACCCCTTGCGGTTGCTGACGCAGGAATTGAAGGTCTGACGCTTATGCTCCTTTCTTGTGCTGTGGTCGAGGGCCGTGTTGTTGATTTCAAGGAGCGCCCCGTCCCCCTGGCATCTGCGATTGCGCGACAGGCGCTGGTGAGTACTGCCGCTCCTTTCGAGATTCACAGGTGTGATGCTGACGAGCGCGGGGAGTTTCGCATCGAGGGACTTGCGCCAGCGACTTACGAACTGGCCGTTTCTCCGAGCGGAACGAATGACGCAAAGGGCATCTTTCAGCAAGTGGTTCGCCTGAAGAGCGGAGAAGTGTTGCGCACGGTTCTTCGGCTCCCGAGAGCCCATAATCTCAGCATTTCCGGCAACGTCAGGGACACTTCCGGCGGTTCCATTCCTGGCGTGACCGTGACATGCCAAGGACCCAGCGCTGGAATGGGCGCCGCCGACGCCGCGGGTCATTATGAAATCACGAACCTGCGCTCCGGGAAGCATCTACTCCGGGTCTCAGATGAGCGGTATTGCTCCGCTAGCTGGAACGGAGTCGACGCCGGAAGCCAAGGCGTTGATCTCATTCTCAAGAAACGGGCATCGCTTTCTGGGCGGGTCGTTTGGCGGCAGAGCAGCGCACCCGTTTGTGATTTTCAGTTAGTCCATTGGGGCGGTCGATGGAAGACATACGAGCCGTGGATGGAAAAGCATTTCGTTCGCTTCCATGATTCCGAAGGGCGCTTTCAATTGACAGATGTAGACATTATCGCTGACGCCGCGACAATCTTCGTGAAGGCCGACTGCGCCGCTGGGCCAGCCATTATAGTGGAAGGGCTTTGTCCCGGCGAGTCACGCGACGATGTTGTTCTATCCCTGGAGCCGAGTCGCACGATTGAAGGGAGCGTGAGGAACTTGCAAGGCCAGCCCCTCTCACAAGCATTGATTTTTCCTGCCGCTTTTCCCGGAGAGTATTGGGCCGAAGCCTCGCCTATTGCGTCTACAAAGAAGGATGGCTCTTTTGTCATTGGCCAGGGAATTGGAGCGGAGGTCGATTCTATCTGGGCTTATCATCCCCTCTATGCGCCGGGACGCGCGTCGTTACGAAGTGGCAACAGAAACGAGTACGTTTCCATTACCCTTACGCGAGGCGGCACTGTTAAGGGGTGCGTGACACACGGCGGCACGCCCGTGCCGCTGGCCGTAGTCTACACTGAGCATCCCAACCAAGAGGGAATGGAACCTTTCTCCGTCAAGACAGACCACGTTGGACAGTACGAAATCGACGGGCTAATGCCAGGGGATGTCGAACTCGTTGCTATCTTACCCGTTGAGGTCAGTCGCGAAACAGACGCACAACAACAGAAATCGGTGCAAGTGGTCCCGAATGAGATCACGACCGCGGATTTCGAATTCCCCTCGACTTACGGAACTCTCGACGGCTATATCAGCCTTGACGGGGCCCCTCCAAAGTACGCGCAGATCACCTTGCGTTTCTGGACAGAGGACAACGGCGAACAGGTCCGACAACTCAAGATGGGGACAGACGGGTATTTCCAGGCGGAAGATCTCCCATCGTGCGCTGGGGTTATCGAAGTAATGGGTGGTTCTCAACCGTATATGGGGACAAAGAAACGCATCGGGTTTGAGCTTGACGACGGCGGCCACACTTCCAGGAATGTAGATCTCGGCCAAGGAGCGACCATAGAGGGCACGGCACTCGGTCTCGATGCCAGTGAAGTTGCAGTCGTCTTGGCGTATGAAGGAGAGGTCGCGTTCGAGTCATTTACTATGCAGCTGTTCTGGAAGCTTCAGCCACGCTTGGGTGGAGCGACATATGTAGCCCGGGAAACAAGCAGTTATCGTCTTGCCGGTCTTGAGCCCGGTGCCTACACGTTGGTCAGTGCAGGGAATATCGTAGTTGGCAGTCCCACCGGCTTTGCAGATGCGCGCATTGCCACGACCACAGTAGACCTGGCGGAAGAAGACCATTTGGTCGTCGATTTCGACCTCCGATGAGGATGTATCTGTGAGTATGCAATTTGACAACTGGGCGCCCAGAAACGAAGGAGATAGATATGACGGCACAAGGTTGCCGCCAGGTTGTAGGTTGGCTTGCGGTGGGGATTTCCACGGTTGTCTCGTGCTTTTGGGCTTTCTGGGGGAGCATCGAAAATTTCCATGAGGGTTGGTTCTATACCTCCTTGCTCATGAATCTGGCCATGATGGTTGTGCAGTACCTGTCGCCGATGCTCTTCTTCATGGGCTTATCGCTTGTGTCTTTGCGGTGGCCGCGGCTTGGCGGGGCGTTGCACGCGGCAACTGCCGCAGGCGCCATCTGGTTTTTCCGTGGGGCCTCGTGGAAGGTCGTTTTCCCATTCATCGGGGGACCGCTGGCTTTTTTGGGAGCGTGTTATGTCTGGGGGCGGCCATCTCCACGGCGGTGGGCCGCTGCTGTCGTCATAGGTCTGCCGTTGGTTACCCTGGTGGTGTGCGGCGCAGAACCCGCACTGCGGGTTGGGTCGCGCTTGGACGATGGATACCGAGGTCCCCGTCACCTCGAAGCAAACGGTGTCGACCTGATCTGGGCGCCGGAAGGTCCGGGGTGGCCGAGTCACGGCGTGAGCTGGAAGGAGGCCGGGCATCGATGCCGGTACCTGAACGAAGAAGGCACGGCGCTGGCGAATTCCCCTCAAGACATATGGCGTTTGCCGACCGTAGAAGAAGCCGTTCGCTCCCAGTGTCGAGGCGGCGAAAACTGCGCCGGGTTATGGGATGTCGTACAGATGAAAGCCTCGTATAAGAGAAAACCCGACAAGGAGTCCCCGTTGTGGGACATTCATTCAAAAGTGATCTATTGGTGGACCGCCACGGAAGTCAACGATCAGAAGGCTCATATTATCGTGTACAATGGACAGGTCCACCCCCGAGCAAAACGTGGACAGCCGGGCTATCTTGGCTTTCGGGCGGTCAAATCTCTTATAGACGGGCCGTCAACCGAGTCGACAAAGCCGTAAACTCGGAAGGGCTCCCTAAGACCTAAGATTGCGCGCAAACGTCCGGCGATTCTCGATACTGTCACGTTTTACGCGGGTAGAATGGCTGCCAGCTTTATCTCGCCAGCGTCTTTGACGATTGGGACAGGAGCAACGCGTGCAGGTCGCTCGCTATCAAGCGCCCGCTATTCAGCAAGGTCGACGCACAAGACACAGACTTCGTAAGGTTTGAGCGTTAGCTTTAGCTGTTCGCTCGCGTCGAGTTTTTCGGCGGCGCCGGTGTTGGAATCGGCACGGATGATCCCCGATGCCGGTTGCCATTTGCTCGCGAGCGTGATCGCGCCGGCTTCGCCGGCGGTTTCGGCCACTACTATCCCGACCTTGCCGGTTTCTTTGTTGTGGAAGACTTTGGCGACAATGGTGTCGGGACCCTCGACTTCGATGCCTTCCTGGTCGCGGAACTCGGCGTGGGCATAGTAGTCGGCGACGCGTTTGCGCAGTTCGGCGTTGGCTTTTACGTGTTCGGCAAACTTCGGGTACTTGGTGATCGGTGCGTCGCCGCCGTCGATCTTCATGTCCAGGTGGAGTTTGTAGGCGAAGGCCTTGTTGACCTCGTCGTACTCGAGGGCGTCGATTTCGTGGCTGCCCATCAGCCAAGGAAGCGAGTACAGAATCGGCTCAGGGAACGGCAGCAGGAGATTCCAGTCCCAGGAGCTGTCGCACCACTGCCCGGTGAAATCGTTGAGAACTTCTGAGATCATCACGCCTTCCGGGTTCGCTTCGCGGACGTATTCGCGCGCCTTCGGCAAAATCGCGGCAAGGCCGTCTACGTATACGCGATCCGGGGTCGTCTTGATGTGTTTTTCGTTGTAGTCCACCAGCATCTTCTCTGAGATCTGGTCCAATTGGGTGTTCCCAAACCCATAATCTTGGACGATACGTTTGACGGTCTCGAGGAAATACCGCTGGTGTTCCTCGCAGGGTGCGATTTCGGCGTGCAGCATGGCGCGGTTTCGGGTGGGCGCATCATAATTCTGGCGGGCCCAATCGCCTGCGTAATATGGGTGGCCGCTCCGGGTCTTTGCTTCCCATTTGTGGCCAAACTCCTTGTGCTCGGCCAATTCGATGTTGGCCAGGGTCCCGTTGTAGAACGGCATCACTTCGACGCCCATCTCGCGACACTTCTGCAGATTCTCGCGCAACGCGTCTTCGCCGCCCCAGTCCTCGTTCGGCACGTATCGGTACATGTAGTTGTTGTCGTGCCCGCCGGTTTGCCACCCAAACACCAAGAGATAGGGACACCCGGCCGCAAGCGACGCCTTGGCCATCTCCGGCAGATCTTCGTAAGTGTTTAGTTCGACCCCGTCCTGGTGTTTCA
>DUZM01000191.1 GCA_013349485.1 Candidatus Hydrogenedentota bacterium
AAGGCTGCGACAACGCCTCTTCTTCAGGGAACAAGTACTGAACTTCAGGCGCCCGAACCGGCTCTTGTGTTCTCTCTCGAGCCGGCGCAGCCGCCGCAGGCGGCTCGGCCTTGGGCGCAGGGCGGGGCGCAGCGGCACGGCCCGCGCCGCTCAGGAACTCTTCCGACACGCCTCTCGAGAAACCCGCCGCGATCACCGTGACTTGCAACTCCGGACGCTCCTGCTCGTCCACCACCGCTCCGAAAATAATATTCGCATCCGGGTGCGCCGCCTCCTTCACCGCGCTGACGGCGTCCTGGATTTCCCGCATCCCGATGTCGCAGCCGCCTTTGATGTTTACGACGACGCCCATGGCCCCGTGAATATTCGACTGCTCGAGCAACGGACACACGATGGCGTCTTGCGCCGCGCGTGCCGCGCGCTGTTCGCCCTCGGCGACGCCAATTCCCATCAACGCGCGCCCGCGCGCTTCCATAATCGTGCGCACGTCGGCAAAATCGAGGTTGATCAGGCCCGGAACCGTGATCAGCTCCGTAATGGCCCGTACCCCGTTATGCAACACCTCGTCGGCCTCCTCGAATGCATTCAGAAGCGATATGTTCTTTTGACACAGTGTGGCCAGGCGGTCGTTGGGCACGACGATCAACGTGTCGACGTGTTCCTCGAGCGCGGCCAGCCCCTTGAGCGCATTGTCCATCCGTTCCTTGCCCTCGAACTGGAACGGAAGCGTCACAATCCCAACCGTCAGCGCCCCGCTCGCCCGCGCCACTTCCGCCACAATCGGCGACGCACCGGTGCCGGTGCCCCCCCCGAGCCCCGCCGTCAAGAAAACCATGTCCGCGCCCCGCAATACCTCCGTCACGCGCTCCCGATCCTCCAACGCAGACTTCTCGCCGATTTCCGGACGTGCACCCGACCCCAGTCCCTGCGTGATATTCGCGCCGATTTGCAGCCGTGTACCCGCCGCCGAGGTCTTCAGCGCTTGCGCGTCCGTGTTTATGGCAATGAAGTCAACGTCCTTCAAACCCGCCTGGACCATCCGCGCGACCGCATTCCCGCCGCCGCCCCCGATCCCGCAGACCTTTATCACGGCCCGCTGATCGAACGACGCAAACTCGTCAGACATCCCGATAACCATTTCCTCTCTCCCACACCCGCCGCGCACCTCCCACCCTACGCCGGCCGCGCCTATCTTATCACCGCAGACCGTACACTAACAACTTGTCAACGCCCCGGCGGAACACGTGTCATGGAGCAAACCGCATATCGGCGCACGCCCTCTTCGGCGCGAAATGTAATCCAGGTCCCGCGCCCGGGTGGTTCCGTGCCTCGGGGATGGTTGGTGAGAAAAGAGGCCAGGCCGCACGGTCTTGCTATCGGTCGGCCGGCAGGGGTCTTGCGGTCGTCAAGACAACACGCGCCATGTGTAATCATCATGTGCGCAACGCGTCATGCAAAAGTTGAAGCGCTTTATCATATAGACAACAATCTTCCCAGTTGCTGAAATCCAACACCTGCCGGCTCCCGATCAGTCTTGCCCACGCCCGTGTACTGCGAAACAAATACTCATCTATCCTTATTGGCACAAGAATGGCTCGTTTACGCTCGGCTTCAAGACGGACAGCTTCGTTCACCTCATTCCTGACCCACCAACTATCTAGCGAATTCTCAGAGACAACCACAAGGAGCTTGTTCGACTCTCCGATTGCACGGAACAAGGTCTCCAAGACATCATCGCCCGGTTTCATGCTGTCTGGAGACCTGAAGTGCGTGATCCCTGCCTTCCCCAGACTTAAGCACAGCTTATCAACAAAGGCGCTGTCTTTGCTTGAATGGCTGATGAATAGGGTGAACGTGGTCGGCTGTGCACGTAGCACATCGTCCTTAAAGCCGATATATCGTCTTATCATACGGGCAGTTATCGGGCACATGTTAAATATTCTAGTGTTCTGTTCTTGCAGCCACGGCAGGTGTTTTTCGTTTCTAATGCCGGCCTTGATAAGCCGAGGTAAGTGCTGCTTGAAAACGACATTCAATAGTGCGTCCTTGTCTTCTGGCTGCGGATTTCCAAAGAAGTACAGTCTGTCCGGGTAGAACTCGGTCTCTCCCGAAAGCAATTTGTCATTTGTCTTGTTCACCTCGAACAGCCCAATCGGACGCCCAAGGATCTTGTGGTTGCTGATCTCGCCGTCCAAAAGAAGCGCATTGCCCTCAACGGGAATCCTTGCGATTTTGTCGACTTCTATGGAGAAGTCAGACGCCGTGATATTTACAAAGCAGCGCGTTCTCGGATTTGTTAAGAGAGGAAAACCATCCGCCGATACAAGCGTTGCGCACAATCGGTCAGGACCGTCAATCCAGTCAACGTCCACTTCAAAACGCTTGAGACTTCGGAAGTCCATCCGACCAAAAAACGAGTTCCACTGCTCCCGAGCTATTTCAAATTCCGGCCTTTCGATTGCTCTTCCTTCAGCGGATCGATAAACGTAGTCCCTGTTCCCAAACAGCGCTATTATTATCAACTCCTCGCTGAGTTCTCTGCCAATTGTGATGGTAGGATCGATTAGTTCCGCAAATGAGTCACAGCCACCGTTTGCTATGTTCCATCCCAGTGGGAGAACATCACGGGAAAACAGACAATAGAACTCCTGACCGTCCATTAGCAGTATCGGAAGAGTGCCGCCACTGGCGTACCGAAACCGGAAATCCGTGTCTTCATGTATTACGTTACCGATCGACCTTTCAAGGAGAGCTTTGTCGAAAACTGCTTCATATTTCGCCGCCTTGTTGGCAAAGTCAGGGATAGCGTCTTGGATTCTCTCCCTCGTAATCCTTTGCGTTATTGCTTTCTCGGTCTCGGCAAACTCGACCGTGAGCACGCATTCGGCGGTCGTTTTCCGAAGTGCGAATCTTGAGAGAAGCACCTGGATGAATGACGGCTCTGCCCACGACAAATGCTCGATTCCATCTATCTTATCCCAGTCCATCAAGTCTTCTCCTCTCCATGAAAGCTGCCCACCTTGCAATTATACCAAGTGGTGCTTTTGATATACCTTCGACCAGGAGATAAGACCTGGTAGATGACCTTTCCTGAGAGCTGACGTACGGCAACTGCTGTGTTCCGACTTGCACGAAGCCAATCTTTACCTGTGCAGCAGGACGCCCCGCTGGTCTCCCGCCTTTCTGTTGTCCGCCCTATTCCTGGACGAAAACGGCTGGCGGCCTCTGCTCACGCGCCCATCATCATCATCGCCCATGACGCGGCTGCGATTCAAGGCAGGCCCGACGGATACTGCGCTATTCTATGGCACCTGGGCCCACCGTAAGCAGATGAGCCGCAGCGCTTTGAACTGACGCGGGCGGATTCAAAGTATAAGTGCATCACCGAATTCTGCTAGGACAGCCCTCGGTGCTCGATACTCGGATGGTAGACCACCATATAGAACGCGTTGCCGCGCGCGTTATTCCGTACCGAAATGCCGAAATTGAGGCCCGGCAACCGGCAACTCTCCGCTACCTGCAGACGGGCTCGTTGCCGAAGCGGAGGTCGAGGTATTCCTGGCAGGGGGGATCGACGCGTTCCATGTGTCCGGTTTCGCGCCAGATGAGGTCTAGTCGATGGGCTTCGTTGACGAAATCGCGGCGGCCCCACCGGATCTCGAACGGCAGTTCGTCGCAGTACATGCGGATGTGGTCTTCGTGCGGCGCGGCGATCTCGGATACGGTGACGTGTCCGGCCATGTCGGTGCGCTGAAACGCGGCCCCCTGCGCCTTGGCCGCATCGACAAGGTCAGTCAGGAATTTGCTCGAGTTCCTGCCAACGGGCGTACAGGGCGTCGACTTGGGCTTGGGCTTTTTCAAATGCCGCGAGGGTCTCGCGAACGGCCGCGTAGTCCCCCTGATAAAATGAAGGTTCCTCGATGCGCGCCCGGAGTGCGGCGAGGGCTTCCTCAGCGGCGGCGATGTCTTGCTCGATGCGTTCGAGTTCTCTTTTCTCTGCCCAAGTCAGACGTCTTTGTGCTTGACCGGTTCTCACGCGCTTGCTTGGTTTGTCTGGTGGCCGGGGCCTTGCCGAAACGTGTGTTGCCGCGCGTTTCTCGCAGAAAGTGAGGTGGTCCTCGTAGTTGCCGGCAACCTGCACGACCCGTCCGTCGCCCTCGAACACGAGCATATGTGTGCAGACCCGATCCAGGAAGTATCGATCATGACTGACGATCATCGCGCAGCCCTCGAAGGCTTCTACGGCCTCTTCGAGGACGCGCAACGTTGCGAGGTCCAGGTCGTTGGTGGGTTCGTCAAGCATGAGGAAGTTGCCGCCGCGAAGCAGTTTCTTCGCAAGGTCTATACGGCTGCGCTCGCCGCCTGACAAATTGCGCATGGGCGTGTCGACGGCCGCCTGGTCGAATAGGAATTGTTCGAGGTAAACGGGCACGTAGATCCGGCGGCCACGCACGTCCAGTTCCTTTGTGCCCCCGGAAACGTGTTCGAGGATGGTCCTATCGGGGTCGATTGCCTCGTGGCCCTGATCCACGTACAAAAACTCGGTGGCCTCGCCGCGGACTATGGCACCGGCATCGGGCGCCTCCTCGCCCATCAGTGTCCGAAGCAAAGTCGTCTTGCCGCAGCCGCTCGGGCCGACGACGCCCACCCGCATCTCCTTCTGCATGATGAGCGAGAGATCGCGGAACAATGTGGTGTCGTCGTATGCGCGTGCGATGTGATCCGCCTCGAGAATACACTTCCCCAGGCGCCTTGGCGAAGGAATTGCAAACGTGAACACTCGTTCGGCCGGCACATCGTCCTGTGTATCGAGCGCGCGATAGCGCTGGATCCGCGCCTTCTGTTTGGTGGTTCTCGCCTTGGCGCCGCGTCTAAGCCAGGCCAGTTCCCGTTGCAGGGCGGCCAGGCGGTTAGCTTCCGCGCGGGCCTCGTACGCTGCGCGCTCAGCCTTGTATTTCAGAAAGCCGCGGTAGCTGCCCCGGGTGCTGTACAGGCTGCGGCGCTCGACCTCCACGATCCGATTCGAAACGCGCTCGAGAAAGTAACGGTCATGGGTGGCAAACACACAGCTTCCTTCGTGCCTGGCGAGAAACGCTTCGAGCCACTCGATGGTGTTTACGTCGATATGGTTCGTGGGTTCGTCCAGCAGCAGCACGTCCGGGCGCTGAAGCAGCGCCACGGCCAGCTCGGCGCGCCGGCGTTCCCCGCCAGACAACGTGTCAAGCGGCCGATCGGGCTCGGGCAATCGGAGGGCGATCGAGGCCTTTTTGACGTCGCGGTCGAGGTGCCACGCATCGGCGACATCGAGGTGGCGATCGAGTTCGGCCAATTCCTCAGCCAGGCGCGCATGTTCCCGGGCATCGGCAGGCAGCGCGGCGAGTTTCTCGGACAGTAGCCGGTGTTGCGCGAGGAGTCTCCGGACAGACGCCGCGGCCCCTTCAAGCGCATCGCCGAGACGCTGTCGGTGATCGAGGCCGCAGACTTGGCTGAGCATGGCAATCCGCAGCCCTTGCTTGCGCGTCACGACGCCCGCGTCGGGTGAGTCGAGCCCAGCCATGATTTTCAGCAATGTAGATTTGCCGGCGCCGTTGTTTCCGATCAATCCTATGCGGTCGCCTTCGTGGAGGGTCAGCGAGACTTCGTTCAGGACAGGTTGCGCCCCAAAACTCTTGGACACATCTTGTACGGTCAAGACCGCTTCTGGGGAAGGATTCGCACCCATCCTGTCGATGCCTCTTGTGAAATGCTGCGTGCGCACGGGAGAGTACCATTGATCCGGAGGCATTGACAAAACGCTCCGTTTGGCCACGCTTTGCGCATTCGCGCTGAGTTGGCGTAAGCTTCGCGCAAGGGGAAACGCGCGAGCGGCGCGTTCTTGACCTGACAGGATGCCGTTGAATGCGGAGACAGAATTTTGCGGCGACAAGGCCAGTAAGAATCGGAGGCGCGGTATGCCAAGTTCGCTCGAAGCGTCCCTGGACGGATTGCTGACTGAGGTGCGCGCGTGTCGGGTCTGCGCATCGGCGTTGCCCTTGGGACCACGGCCGATAGTCCGGGGCCGTGTCACCGCGTGCATTCTCATTGCGGGTCAGGCGCCGGGCGTCAAGGTGCATCAAACCGGCGTCCCGTGGAACGACCCGAGCGGCGATCGGCTCCGCGCATGGATGCAAGTGGATCGAGAGACCTTCTACGACGAGGCCCGTATCGCCATAATCCCCACAGGATTCTGCTATCCTGGCCGAGCGGCCAAAGGCGACTTGCCGCCCCGTAAGGAATGCGCGCAGATCTGGTTGCCGCGTCTCCTGCGCCATTTGCCCAATATTCGGCTGACGCTGCTCTGCGGACGATTTGCCCAGCGACTCCATCTCGGGGCGCGAATGAAGAATTCATTGGCCGAAACCGTCCGGGCGTGGCGGGAATACGCGCCCGAATTCTTTCCGTTGCCCCATCCATCTTCGCGCAATGTAGGGTGGTTTGAGAAGAATTCTTGGTTCGCGGCGGAGGTACTCCCTGGATTACGCTGTGCCGTGCAAACGGTTCTGGGAAGCGCAGAGCCTGGGTACGCGGCTTTCCGCCCCGACACTTCTTTCGGTTGATGTAACTCGAGCCGCCGGGCCATAATGCGGACAACGTAGCAGTGCTGTGCCAAATTGTTGCGGGCGCCTTCGTTTTTTGCCACCCGTTTCTGCTGGAGCCAGGGCTATGAATTCTGAAAACGGATTCGACAAACACAGTGAATTGGGCATAGCTAGTGCGTTGCCGACGCGCACGCTAAGCGAGATCCACGCGAGACTCGCCATTGCAGAAGGCCTCGAGGTCGAGCGCGACGAATACCTCGAGTACATGACGTTCGCGGCCAACAAGCGCCCCCTTTTCACGGAGTTGTTTGGGCCGTTGGTTGGATTGAAAGAGGAATGGCGGGCCCAGGGTGCAAGCCCCGAAGAACTTGACATGTCGGCGTTTCGCTACCGCCGCGCGCTGCCGGGGCGCATCCCGGTGTGCACGGGATGGTTTGGCGGGCAGCAGGAAGAGATCCTCGAGGAAACGCTCGATTATGTCATCGCGCGGGACGCCCTGGGACGCACGGTGAAACTCTTTAAGCGCGTCGCCAGTCTGGCCCTGCCACTCGACTATCCCGTCAAAACCATGGACGACTGGCAGCGCGTCAAGCCGCACTACACATACTGCGCCGAGCGTCTGGCCGGGAACTGGCGGGAAACGGCGCAAGCGCACGCGGCAGCGGGACGGTATCTGACGGTGGGTATCCCGGGCGGTTTTGACGAGCCGAGACAGTTGATGGGGGAGGAGCGGGCATGCATGGCGTTCTGCTTGCAGCCGGACCTAATGCACGACATCCTCGATACCATCGGTGAGACGGCTTACCGCGTCCTGGATATCGTGTCGTCCTGTGTTCCGATTGACCAACTTGAGGTGCACGAAGACATGGCCGGGAAAACCGGCCCGTTGATAGGCCCGGCACACATCGAGGCATTCGTCAAGCCGTATTATCGCCGTATCTGGGATATGCTTTCGGCGCGGGGGGCTCGCCTGTTTTCGCAGGATTCCGACGGCAACATGAACGCCGTCATCGGGCCTTTTCTCGACGCGGGCGTCAACCTGATGGGTCCGATGGAGCCTGCGGCAGGCATGGACATCGTTAGGCTGCGCCGGCAATACGGCGCGCGACTTGCCATGGAAGGCGGCATCGACAAACACGTCCTGCGGAGAACCAAAGCGGATATCACGGCAGAACTCGAGTACAAAATCCCGCCTATGGTTCGCTCGGGCGGATGTGTCCTTGGCCTCGATCACCGCATCCCGAACGGTACGCCCCTCGAGGCTTATCGTTTCTACGTCCGGAAGGCCTGGGAAATCCTGGATCGAGAGACGGAAAGACTCCGGCAATGACGCGCCGCAGTGATTCGAACCGTCCGAGGACAAGCACGTGATGCGGCAACGCACGAGCAGGCTGATCAACGCCCTTATGGTGGTTGTGTCGTTGAGCGCGGCGTTTGGGGTCTGCGAACTGGTGTTTCGACGCCGTTACGCGCACTATTTTTACGCCCCGCGCGATGAGGTTGCGGCCATACAGTCCCAGCTTGTCCTTCATCCGATGCTGGGCTTCACGTGGCGAGGCGGCATCGAGCGCAGCGCGGGGGTCGTGCTGAAATCGCAGGATGTCGCATTCGAACCATTATCGACGGACGCGGATGGATTCCTGAACCACCCCGAGGCCATCGCGCAGCGCAAACGAGGCGAGCCGATTGACGTGATTGGGCTGGGCGACTCGTTCATCGAGCACGGTTGCCACGCGTTCTACGAGCGGTTTCGGGAAGCCGGGCTCTTTTACTACAACATGGCCATCCATCGTCAGTCGCCGCCCCAATACAACCTCGTCCTTGAACAATACGCGGCGCCCTGCAAACCGGCGTGGATAGTCTACGGCTTGTTCGAAAACGATTTTGTCGAATCCGAAGACTTTTTGAACTGGCGAGAATCGGGGCTTGATTGGTTTGCGTATCACTCGGGCACATGGTGCGGCCCGCCCGTGGGGGGCGACGCTTGGAAGCGTTTTTTGAGAAAGCATCTGCGAGGCACGATCGCATTCACAAGGGTGCTGAAGGAAAAGCTCGACGCGTCGGCGCCAAATGTCGCGGACGCGCCGCTGCCCAAACCGGACGTGGTCTGCCGGTACATTCGCGAGGCGCACGATTTCGCCGGCGTCCACGCCATCCAGTTTCTTCTCGTGGTGATTCCCAGCAAAGCGACTACGCTCGAAGGGCCAACCGCCGAGTCCGTGCGTTGCGACGAGTTGGTCGAGGATCTTCGAGAAACGACGATTCACGTCCTCGATTTGCGCAAGCTGTTCTCGGCTGCGGAAAAACCCGATTCATTGTATTATAAGGTTGACGGCCACTGGAATACGGCCGGCGCCGTCGAGGCGGCCAACGCCATCATCAAGCACGTCAGGAACCGTGCCGACTGAATCGGAAGAGGAGAAGCGATGAACCTCGAAGCGGTCGAACAAGAAACGCTCGCGTACCTGAAGCAGGCGGCCAACCCGCTGGTTCCGATACGAAATCTGATGCATCATCTCCGGGGCAAAGCCGGTTTGAGCGGCTCGGACAAGGGGAAGGTGCTCGAGTTCCTGCGCCGGCACGAGTTGTTCCGCGTAATCGAGCCTTTAGCCATACCGGATGGCGTAGTACCCGACGCGGATTCGGGCCAGCCCGTTTTGGGCATTGAGCCTTCGGTGATTCTTGCGACGCGCGTGCCGACGCGTGAGCAACTCCGCGCCAAGATGCGCGAGGAACTCGAGCGCATGCGCGACGCCCTCGCCAAGGCGCTCGAAATGGCACAAGAAAACACGGAACTGAATCGCGCGGATGAATTGCTCGAACTGCTTGGCCGGATCGAAAACCTGGAGAAACAGATCGAGCAGGAGAACTGAGCGCCTGCGCTTATTCATGCGGCCGCTGCGACCTGTCGAGGGCCAAATGGAACGCGGCCACCGTTCGCCGCGCACAGGCTTCCCAGGTAAATTGCGCCGCGCGCGATCTGCCCGCCTCAACGAAGTTCCGACGTGTGTCGGACGGCTCATTCAGCGCCTCGGTAATCGTGCGCGCGATGTCGGCCTCGTCGGTACCGTCAAAGTAGGTCGCGGCGTCGCCGGCGA
>DUZM01000285.1 GCA_013349485.1 Candidatus Hydrogenedentota bacterium
CGCATCTGGCCGGCCCGCGTACGTGCGGGCGCTTCTGGTCAGTCTCGGGTTTGTCGCGATTCTAATTGTTGTGGTTTCCGTTTCGTTTGTTGCTCTTTCTTCCAGGAAACCTGCCGTAATCGACGAGCCCCCTCAAGAAGCGGCAACGCTTTCGACGCCCGAGGCCGCACCCGCGCCCCCAGCGCCTCAAGTCGAGCGTAAAGAAACCCCCGAGGAACTGGCGGGACACGTAAACGAACTCGCAGGTCAACTTGGGGACCTTTCCGAAAACGCGGTCTGGCAGCAGGTTGCAGACCTTCGTAAGCGGATCGACGGACTCGCCGTTCCGTCCGCGAAGGAGCCACTGAGCCGGCAGGTAGACGCGATTGTTGTCGCCAAGCTGGATATCCAGGCGCAGAACCGCATCGAACGCGCCCGCGGCCTCTACAATCAGGGGGATTTTGGCCGCACGCTGCAGCAGTGCCAAGCGATTATGGACTTCTACGACCGTCGCGAAATTCCTGAACTCGTTTCCGAGGAATCGCAGGGGTCGTTGCTGCTGGCCGAGGCACGCGATATGGCCGCTGCAGCGGCGAGGTTGAGCGACCCAAGTCAACGGTACGCCGTGCGCGGGTTCGCCCTGTTCGGCGAAGAGGTCTTTGCTACGCTCTTCGACACCGCCACCGGCGACAGTCTCCGCGTCAAGAAGGGGGACCGCGTCGCCGAGTTCTCCGTCGAGGGCGTCGATGCACGGCTCCGGACCGTCACCCTTCGCCGGCGCAACGAAACGACGACCCTCTACAGATGACGCGTCAGATGACGCGTTCCCGCCGCTCGAAGTGCTCCGTCCTTACCGGGGGATGATTTCAACCCATGCGGCAACCGCTCCGCGTCCCGGGAAAAAGGGGATGTCCATCCACGTAAGCGCCCCGCTTCCACTTGTGCGATGACGGGTTGAAACAGGGCCGGCAAACACCTACTATGGCGCAACCATGGGCTACGGGGCGCTATATTTCCGGCATACGGCAACGACGACGGCCATCACAATTGTGAATGGGGCGCTGTTCTATTTTCTGCGGATCGTCCTCTACCGATACTTGCCGAGCGAGGAGGACTACGGCCTTTTCTATGCGGTCATCTCGTTCTGCTTTCTGCTGTATCCGTTGCTTTCAGTCGGATTCAACCCGGGGATTGTGCCTTTCGTGACCCGTCTTCGTGAGCGGGGAAACGCCGCGGCCGTTAAACGGGTGGCTTTGGGGGCCGTTCTCGTGCAGTTGATTCCGGCGTCTGTCCTGTTGCTGCTGACGGCCGTCTTCGCAAGACCCATTGCGACGCTCTGTTTCCACGCGCCGGACGGCGCCCCGCTCGTGCGGGCGCTTGCCCTTTTCATTATCGTTCTATTGCCGTTTCGGACGGGGGCCGTCACGCTGCTGGGGCTGCAGTATATAGCCGCCCGCAATCTGGCCGAACTCGCGCACGTGGCGTCGTGTCTAGGGGTCACCATCCTGCTGCTTGGCCGCGGCCTCGGCGTGCTCGCGCCGGCCTATGGGTATGTGCTGGGCGCCGTAGTCGGCATCGCCGTCCAGATAACTGCGCTGGGCTGCCTGAATCGGGCGGTGTTCCGCGCCCGATTCGAGTGGGATCCCCCGCTCGTGTTCGGCGTGTTCGCCGAGGGGAAGTACATGTCCGTCGCATTCGGCGGCATCACCCTTTTCTCGTATATGGACACCGTGATGCTGAACTTAATCCGCGGCGATCATCTTCTTGTCGCCGCATACCAGATCGCCGCACCGACCGTCATGATTCTCTACGCCTTCGTGATGGCCGGCACGATCAACTTCATGCCGATCGCCACCACCATGTGGCTCCGGGGTGAGAGGGATCTGTTAGCGGACGGAATCCAGCGCATCTATGAGGCGGCTTTGGCCGTGGTGCTGCCTGCAACGGTGCTTCTCGCGTGTTTCTCCGACGTACTGCTCGAGGTGCTCTGGCGCAACGTCCATGACGCCCCGGACGCATTCAATATACTCGCTGTCGGATGCGTCTTTTACATGATGTGCGTGTTAAACGTCCAGATCTTGCCCGGCATCGGCCGGCCGCGCGTTGCGTGCACAATCGTCCTCACGGCCCTCGGGGCAAACCTCGTACTGAATCTCGTACTCATCCATTTTTTCGCAATTCGCGGGGCCGCTGCCGCTACCGTACTGAGCCATGTCATCGCTGCAGCGCTTGGCGTGCGGGCCATACGCCGCGAACTCAAGATTCAGTTGCGGGTGGCGGCCATCGTCGCGTCCTTGTTCCTCAACGTGATCATCGTCCTCCTCGCCCTGGGGGTCCGGGCAACGGTTCTCTATGCCGATCATCGTTTTATCGTGGCCGTTTTGAGTTGTGCCCTTCTCTATGTCCTCGCGATTGCGTGCTTGGAACTCCTTGGTGTGGCGCGCCTGCGCGAGCTTTGGCGGGTCATACGGCTTGGACGCAACACGCCCTCTCCCGGGCAAATCACAGGCAACCGTGGCGAAGCGACGCAGCAGTAGTTGCAGGTAGATGCGTCGCTGCAGTAGATTGCCTGTGATAGGGGGGACGTTCCGAAACTGAACGGCACCTGCTGGCACCTGCTCGCTGCACGCGCCCGGCGACCCTTGGCGCCGAACCGGGCCGAACGGGACAACAGAACTGCGCGGAAGGGCACGTTGTCTAACGCCTTTTACACAGAATTCGCCGTTTGCATAATGAAAGTCGATGGTTTCTCCTTGACTAAACATATGTTATTGGTGTACAAGGATTAAGAAGGTTATTTCGAGTCTCGCGGATCGAACCCGGAAAACTTCATCGATATGTCGTGCCGCGCGTTGACGTCGACGCGAGGGACGGGGGATTGTGTCGCGGGAGTCCGGCCGCGTCAAGCTGTTGTGGGAGATTCTGTAGATGTTTTCGAGAATTGCTTCAGCAATGGGAATGGTGTGTCTGTGCTTGGCCGTGTCGGCGTATGCGGCGCCGCCGCAAGCCGATCCTGCGGATGTAGAAGCGCTCCTGAAAGACCTCGAGGGAACGACGGCCGCCGAGGCGCCGCTTGTGCTCAAGACAGGAGAAGGCTACGTGCGCTTCTTGAGCGCGCCCCCCAGCGCCCATTTCCGAACCGAGGCGTCGGCCGCAAAGGCTGCATTCAGCGCTGAGCAGGTCGCCCGCGCGTTCATGACCAAGCACGGGGGCGCGTTCGGCGTCGCGAGCGCCCGCGCAGCGTATGCCACCGAGCGGCTGAGGCAGCGCGGGGCTTATTCATTTGTCCGTTTGCAGCAAACCTACGGCGGACTGCCCGTGTTTGCCGCGGGCGCCAGTGTGCAGTTGAATCAGGAAGGCGGCGTGCTGTGCGTCTTGAGCGACGTCATGCGCGACACGATTACGCTGGATGCCAGCGTCGTCGCGCTCACGCCCACGGTTACGGCCGAGGCCGCCAAACAAGCGGCCAAGGCTTGGACGCTCGCCGAGCACGGGGAAGAGTACCCGATATCGCTCGACAGCCTTGCGTGCTCGCGCCCGGAACTTCTGGTATTTGACCCTTCGGTGCTCGGCGCGCCGGGCGCCGTGTGTCTCGCATGGCAAATGACCGTATCGAGCGACGCGGCCGCGCTACTGCGTTTGGCGGTGTTCGTGGATGCCCACGCGGGCACGGTGGTCTTCTCCTATCCGCTAGTGCATGACGCCAAATACCGCGCGGTCTATGACGCCAACAATCGGGTAGATTATTCCTGGTATTTTGAAGACTCTTTGCCCGGGGAACTTGTCCGCGTCGAAGGCGATCCGGCGACGGGCGACCCGGAAGTCGACCTCGCCTATGACTATCTGGGCGACACCTACGATTTCTATTTCAACGAACATGCCCGCGACAGCATCGACGGGGCCGGCCTGCCGCTGCAGGCCGTGGTCCGCTACTGCGAATGGAGCGGGGAATGCCCTATGGCCAATGCCTTCTGGGACGATTATGAGGAGGTCATGCTGTTTGGCGAGGGTTGGGCGGCGGCGGACGACGTCGTGGCCCACGAGCTTACGCACGGCGTCACGTTCAAGACATCAAATCTGATTTACTGGGGTGAGCCGGGCGCTATCAATGAGGCGTTTTCGGACATTTGGGGCGAGTTCGTGGACTTGACCAACGGCGCCGGCACGGATACGGATGCCGTACGCTGGCTCATGGGGGAAGACACCCCAATCGGCGCGATTCGCAGCATGGCGGACCCGCCAGCGTTCGGACTTCCCGCCCGATACCACGACCCATATTGGTACTACGGTTCCTGGGATTATGGCGGCGTGCACATCAACATGGGTGTCGGCAGTAAGTTGTGCTATCTTCTTACGGACGGTGATCGATTCGGTCGTCAAAATGTCACGGGCATGGGCATATCCAAAGTGGCCGACCTGTTTTACGAGGTTCAGACGAACTTGTTGACATGGGGCTCGGACTACGCGGACCTTGCCGGCGCGCTCACACAAGCTGCCATCAATCTTGGATTCACCAGCCAAGAGCGCGACAATATAGGCCGCGCGTGCGAAGCCGTCGGCATTTCGCCGTGGCTCGAGGAAATCGAGTTGCAGAATTTCCGCGCCGTGCCGTTCTTGGGCGACAACGGCTCGGGGGCGCTTGTGCCGGCGGTGGCGCTTTCGTGGGAGAATCCAACCAGCGACGCGTTTGACCACGTTGTACTCACGCGCAGGCCGGGCGCACGGCCTGCCGGGCCAACGGACGGCATCGTGATCTATTCCGGCACGGGGGAAAGCGCCGACGACGGCCTGGGCGCCCTGAACTCGATGACGCCGTCGACCGACTACTACTATGGCCTGTTCGCTATGGACTCGGCCGGCGAAGTCTTCGAGTCGAACCTGATTCGGGTCACGAGCGGGAATCCGCCCGACGACGTCGGGAGCCCCTCGGATTTCCTGACCGAGGCCTTCACCAATGGTACCGACCTTTCGTACACGCAGATTACGTTCTCGCCGGTGGGTGACATAACGGGCGTGTTCGACACGCGCTATCCCGTCTCGTATGTGAACCACAGCAACTACGTAGCATCCTTCCAACAGAATGTTTTTGAGCTTCCTGTATCGAGGGCCGGCTCGATCCCGCTTCCGCTGGGAGAAGACTCCTACCAACGCCTGGGCACGTCCGATGCGCCTGTTCCTTTCTTCGGCGGGCTGTACTCTGAAATCATGATCGCCGCGAACGGGTATCTCTTGCCCGTGGATATGTCGGCCGCTTCGATTCAGATCTTTTCTGACGAGTTCGATTTCGTCAATTTCCCGTCGCTTGCGTCCCACTTCGAGACCCCCCGGTTGTCGTTCCTGTTCGCCGACCTATCGCCGTCTTCGGGGGGCGACGTATGGGTCAAACAGGAAAGAGATCCGGAGACCGGCCAAGCCCTCAGTGAAGTGGTGACGTTCGAGAATGTGCCGGAGTGGGGCACGTCGTTGCCCAATACGGTTCAACTCGAGATGTTTTACAACGGTCAGATTCGGATTACCTACGGCGCGCTGAGCGTTCAGGATGCCGTGGTCGGCCTTTCCGACGGCAAAGGCGTACCCTTTGATCCGAACACGGGAGAACCCATCGAGACGGATCTTAGTGCGGTCGAGGCGCCGTCGGGCCTTATCATCGATCCGGTGCCGCTTCAGTTTTATACGGCGCTTTTGGATGAAAATGAAGACGAGTATGAGTTCATTGTGCGGGCGCATTCGACGGCAGGCACCCCCGCCCTTGCGGCCAGCTATTTGCCCGATGGTTCCTACTTCGTTGATCGCGGCGACGGCACAGGACGGTTCGCGTGGCGTCCTACGCCGGCCAGTGTGGGCGCCCACAGCATGGTCGTTTACGCGAGCCTCGCGGACAAGACGGCCTCGCAGGACGTGATGATATTCGTCGAACAGGCCGACCTGACGCCGTTGCGGCCCCAGGCGCTCGACCTGACGCTCTCGTCGGGCGACCCGCTCGAAGACCCCGGGGAGGATCGGCTTGTGGGCGTGGACGCCCAACTGACGGCGGGCTACACGTTTTACCAGCCGGACGAGGAAGCCGACCCTGTTTTGTACGGCGAAGGCGCGCCGCAGCTCATCTGGTTTGTCGACGGCAATGTCTGCTATGCCTTGTTGAATCAAACCCTCGTGCCGTCGTGGGCGACCCAAGTCGGGCAGCGCTGGTTCTTCTCGGTTACGCCGCGCACGCAGACCGGCATGGCGGGCGATCCCACGACGTCGCCGGTTGTTACCATTGCCCCTGTTTTCACGTCGCTCAGCATCGAGTCCGGACCCGCAAGCGGCGGCGTCGCCGCGATTCTCACGGGCATGGGATTGAGCAACACCAGGGCGGTTGCATTCGGCGATTTCGTGTCGACCGATATCCGTATTCTCAGCGATACGCAGGTGGAGGTGGTATTGCCCAAGGCCACCGCGGCAGGAACCGTCAATGTCACGGCAATCGTCGAGCTCCTATCCGGCGAGGTGTTCGAGACGCCACCGCCCGGCGACCTCATCGACTTTGTGTACATGCCGGTTATCAGGTCCGTGATACCGAATCAAGGCATTTCGGCAGGCGGTACGACCGTGCTTATCACCGGCGCCGGATTCACCGAAGACGCCCAGGTCACGTTTGGCGGGGTGGCGGCCGAGAGCGTCGAAGTGCTGAGCGACACGGAAATCGAGGCGGTGACCCCGCCGGGGACTTTGGGTCCGAAGGACGTGACGGTAGTCGCGGCCGGCCTTTCCGTCACGCGCCGGAACGGGTTTACGTACATCGAGGCCGGCGCACTTAAGGCGGACGTGAACGGCGACGGCGCGACGAACGCGCTTGACGTGCAGTACGTGGTCAACGCCGCCCTCGGCAGGAACAAGGCTGCGCGGAACGCCGACCTTAACGCCGACGGCAGGGTAGACTCACTCGACATTCAGATTGTTATTAACGAAGCTCTGAGCTTTTGACTTTGACAGAACGGCCAAACGCACGCCGCCGCGTCGTTACCTAACGACGCGGCGGCGCAAGTCTGATCCGGGAGGTCCCTCAACAAGTTTCCTCTATAACTCGCGCAAGCGGTAGAACTCGATGGCATTCCTCCGGAAAAGCCTCTCGAGTTCGTCCTGCGAGCACCCCTGAACGGCCCATTCGAGCGTCTCGACCCACCGGGGAAGCTCTGCGGCTTGAAGCACAACAGGCCAGTCGCCGCCGAACATCGTCCGATCGAAATCGAAACACTCGAGGACATGGTCGATGTAGGGCTTCAGGTCGTCGCGGGTCCAGTTGTCCATGTCGGCCTCGACGACCAGCCCCGACATCTTGCACCACACGTTGGCCATCTCCGCAAGCGTTTTGAGTTCCGTTTTCCAGGGTTCGAACACGTGGTTTTTAATATCCGGCTTGCCAATATGGTCCAGGATAAATCGGATGTTCGGACATTCGCGGACCATCTTGATCGTGTTGGCCATATGAAGGTGCGTGATGCAGATCTCGAAATGGAGGTCGAAGTCCTCGAGCAATTGAATCCCGCGGACAAAGTCGGGCCGCAGGCAAAACGCCATGTCGTCTTCGAACTGAATGATTCGGCGAATGCCTTTGATGAGCGGATTCGTCGTGAGGAGTTCGAGGTCTTGCCGGGCGGCGTCCCCTTTCTCGAGCGGCGCCCACGGCACGATGCCTTCTATTCGGGGTTCCTCCGATACGAGACCGGCCACCCACTCTGCTTCTTCCGCAAACTGGCCAAAATCGCATTCACACTGAACAAACACCATTTTCCCGATCTCGATCGACCCGCAGGCCACCCGGTAGTCGTCCAGCAGATATGACTTGTTGAGCAGCGGCACGTCGGCCAGCCACGGATAGCTTAAATTGTCGGGATCCCATAAGTGCACGTGCGTGTCAACAATAGGAAATTGAATCATAGCCGTGTCCTTTCGTTAAGCGGTCAGGCGTCAGCGCTCAGCCAATGGCGGGCGCCCGCCTCGGCGCCTATTCCGAACCGGCGAACGTCGCCGTCTTGCCCAACCCTTCGCTGCCGATTGCGTTGTATCCCCCATCGACGCAGAGGTCGGTTCCCGTGATGAACGAGGCATCGTCGCTGAGCAGGAACAGGGTTGGCCCGGCGCATTCGACGGGTTCGCCGCATCGTCCGAGGATGTGGTATTCGCCCCAGATGGGATCGTACTTTTCTTTGTCCCCGCCGGCCGCCTTGAGTACTTCGCGCGTCCATATCCAGCCTGGGCTGACGGTGTTGACTCGTATGTTCCACGGGGCCAAGTCCAGCGCGGCGCACCGCGTTAACTGGTTCACCGCGCCTTTGGCGGCGTTGTAGGTCCACCGATTGACTTGGGCGATACGACACGAGATACTGCTCATGTTGACGATACTCCCGCCACCGGCCTCCCTCATATGCGGCGCCACGAGTTGGATCATCTTCGCGTAGCCGAAGGGCCCGACGCTAAACATGATCTCCCAATCCCGACGCGTCGCGTCCATACCTTTCGCGATGAACGAAAATGCGTTGTTCACAAGGTAGTTGATTTTCCCCCACTTGGCGGCCGTTTCGGCCACGACCTTCTCGCAGAACGATTCCTCGGCCATGTCGCCTTGGATGAATGTGACGTCATATCCGGCATCGCCCATTTCCTTCTCTGCGCCGACCTCATGGCGGCCGGTTATGGCTACCGACGCCCCCTCTTTGCACAACTCGTCGGCAATCGCCCGGCCAATGCCCGTCGTGCCGCCGGTCACAATGGCGACGTTGCCCTTGAAACGATCCTTAATGGGTGCCCTCTTTGTGTAGTCCATAATCTTCCTCCTCCGTCGCACATTTGACATTCATGCCAGATTGTCCGTTGTCCGCTTTAGATTCTGGATTGCCCGGACGCGCCGTTCCCCTGGGTCTATACCCCGCAATAGGCCGTAAAACCGCCGTCGACGGGTATCACGGCGCCCGTCACGAAACGCGCGCTGTCCGAGACCAGCCAAAGCAGTGCGCCGACCATTTCCTCCGGCTCGCCGATGCGGCCCATGGGAACGTTTGCAATCACCCGTTGGCCTTTGTCGGTGAACGCGCCCGTCTTCTCGTCGACCAGCAGGTATTTGTTTAGCGGCGTCAGGCAGAAGCCCGGCGCGATCGCGTTGACCCGAATGCGCGGCGAGTAGTGCTGCGCCATGTGCACGGCAAGCCACCGCGTAAAGCTGTTTGCCGCCGCTTTGGCGTTCGAGTACGCGATCGTGCCCGTCAATGGCAGCGCGCCCGCAACGGACGTAATATTGACGATGCAGCCGGATTGTCTCTCGGCGAAAATGCGGCCGACCGCCTGACACGGGATAACCGTCCCCATGTAGTTGAGCGAGAAGACTTGGGCCATATCCTCGACGGCAAGGTCGAAAAACGTCCGCTCGGGCGACGTGGCCGCCTCTTTCCTGCTGCCGCCTGCGCAGTTGACCAGAATGTCAATGGCGCCGAATTCGCCCAGGGTCATGTTGGTCGCGGCCTCGACGCTGGACGTATCCAGCACGTCGCAGGCGATGCCAACGGCGTTGCGGCCCAAAGCGCCGATCGCTTCGGCGGTCTTTTGGGCCGCGGCACTCGAGATGTCCCAGATTGCCACCGAAGCGCCTTCGTGCACCAGCCCCTTGGCCAACGC
>DUZM01000283.1 GCA_013349485.1 Candidatus Hydrogenedentota bacterium
CGGGAATGACCTGTCCATGGCGCAATGCGGCGAGAATCTCTTGAGGCGGCATCGGGCTGCCCATGGCTAAAACCTTCCGTTCCGCACCTGAAAATGCGTCGGTTTGTCCAAAGACTCGCCGCCATGCATTGTCCAGTGCGCAATCCACTGAACCACGGTATCGAGATCGACGTCCGGCTCGCCGAACCGCTCATGGCACCGGCCGGCGTTGCTCAGCAGGGCCGTGCGGGCTTCCTCGTTCTCGAACCGAGGACGCCGCCCCATCAGTTCCCCAAGGCGCTCGGCAACCCGCCGGATAGATACCGTCTCACGCCCGCTGACGTTCAGGATGGCCGGCGGGCTCGCAGCCAATTCGAGACACTGCAACGCCACCGAGTTGGCGTAGCCTTGCCAGATCACGTTTACGTGACCCATTTTTAGGTCCACGGGCATTTCTTGCCATACCAGATTGGCCACGTCGGCAATGACGCCGTAGCGAAGCTCGACAGCGTAGTTCAGGCGCAGGTGGAGCACCCGTGCGCCCAGTTCGTTCGCCGCGTAGTCGAACAGGCGTTCCCGGCCCAAACACGACATCGCATACTCGCCGACCGGCGCCGCCGGCGTCGCTTCTGTGGCGCCCCCCGAGTCGACGCCCACGAATGGATAAATGTTTCCCGAAGAGAATGCCACAATGCGGGACTTTCGGAAGCGCCGTCCGACAAGCCCCGCCAGAAAAACATTGTTGCTCCACGTCGCCCACTCGGCGCCCGTCGAGCCGAATTTGCGGCCTACCATGAAAATGACGTTGGGCGTCTCCGGCAGATGCTCGATTGCGCCCGGCTCGAGGAGATCCGACTGGATAGTCTCGACCCCGTACGATTCAAGTCGCTCGCGAACAGAGGGATCCGAGAATCGCGACACCCCGATGATCCTTTTCTCAACGCCCGCGGCCTGCGCACCTCTTGCAGCCAAACGCGACAGGGTCGGGCCCATTTTGCCGCCCGCGCCGAGGATCGACATGTCCCCCTCGATGCGCCGCATCGACGCGACCAGTCTCGGGCCGGGTGTCGTCAACCTGTCCTCGAGGTCTTCTACCGTCCGTATCGGTTCGATTGTAAAAGGCGCCCCCATCATTGCTCCTTACGTTTGCATTGAATCATCACCAACCGTCTGCGGCAGGGAGGCTAGGCGTCGCGGCGCATGGCTTCATCGATCATGGCGACCATGTTATCGAGCGGGACGTCGTCTTGGAGCGTGATGCCCGGCTCGAGGATATAGCCGCCCCCGCGTCCCATCTCGCGTTTGAGCCGCTGTACTTCGCCCCGGACCTCCTCGGGCGTTCCCGATACCAGCAGCGTCTGCGTTGCGACGCCGCCGCAGAACGTCAACCGGTTGCCGAACTCCCGCTTGAGTTCTAGAATGTCCATCGCCTCCGGTTGAATGGGATGGAGGATATCGAGGCCGACGTCGATCAGGTCGCCAATGATCGACACGATGTTGCCGCACGAATGAAGAAACGTACTACGGCCGTTTTCTTTTGCAAGCCCGTAGATCTTCGCCAGACACGGTTTAATGAAACGCCGCCAGCTATCCGGCGCCATCACGAGGCCCTTTTGGGTTCCATAATCGTCGCTGAGCGCGACGCCCTCGAAGTCGCCGAGCCCGAACAGGATTCTCATGGTCTCGAGAATATACTCGGTAAGGTTGTACAGCAGCGCCTCGACAAACGCCGGGTGCAACGCAACGTCCGTAAGAAGATCGCCCATCCCCCGCATGAAGGTTGCCCGCTCCCACAAATCGCCCACCCAAATGATTCGGTAATGGCCGACTTGTCCGGCACACCACTCGGCGATATGGGCAAGCCGATACGCTGCGCCCGGGTCGGGGAAACTATAGCCCAGCAGCATCGGTTCGTCCAGACACGGCCCAATAGGTGCACCGCGATCGATCTCGCTTGTTGACCACACGACGCCGAATTCGTCCGCGAGCGTATCGCCGAATTCTTGCGGGGACGCATAGAGCGGTTTGACGGAGTCCGGGGCCGTCATGCGAATCGGGAGAGCAAGGGCCGCTTCGAGGTCGTCTCCGTAGTGGCTTTTGACGCGCCGCGCGGCCGGCGGCGAAAACATGAAGTTGTACGGAACGGCCCCCGTCTCTTCATGCCCAAGCGTGCGTTCGATCCACTCTCTGTCAGTGGTCATAATACGCCAAGGATAGCAGAATCGCGTCCCCGAGCCAATAGGGAACGGACCTTCGGGCGGCGCGGATATTTGCGGACCGAAACTCCGGATAGACCTCGAGCAAGTCCGCCTCCGTGGCGCCCTCGGCCAGGCCTCCTAGGACGAGTTCAAGCGTTAAGGAGGCCCCTTCAGGGAGCGCCTTGCCAAGGGTTGCGTCGGGCCGTTGTTTGTGTATGCCGCCAATCCATGATTTGCATCCCCCGCCCAACGATAGAGCCGCAGGTAACAAGCGGAAAGTAAAAACGAAAGCAGGAAGCGTTGCGCAATCGGATGCCGGCAATTCGATGGGTCGCCGAACTGTGGCTTTCCTATCGCAACTGGCCGTAGTAAATAACGGCCTTGTAGTCGAACCTCACTTTTCCTTGTGTTTGGTGTTTGCCGAAGGTCTTTCTAAGATCGGCCATCATCGGGGCGTGCTCCGGCCGGCCTTCTGTGGGCGTGTAGGACGATGACAAGAGCCTTCCCCTAAGGCCTTCGAAGTCGAACTCCTGCCAGTTGTCGAACGCGGCAAGCCGGCATGTCCCCGGCTTGAAGAAGTCGTTAATGACATCCTCGCCGACGTTCCGATGATTCGCCGAGCCGTAGTCTTTTGCGTAGGTTCTGAGAATCCGCTCATACGCCTGTTGGAACGCAGACGACTCGATTTGCCGCCGGTTCCAAATCAGCACAATCCAACCGTCCGGCCGCGTCATTGTTCTTCCCGATCAGCGGCCGGCTTTGCCGCGATCCTCGGGAGCGCCAAAGTCATCGCGGGGTCTCCGTAGATGGTCAGGAGCGCGTTGTTTTTCCTCACCACCTTCTCGTAATCAAGGTCAAGCCTGCTTTGGTTTGCGAGCGCTCCAAACTGAACCGTTCGGGATCGAGCGCTTTGCGGCTCGGCGCTCATCCTGCGTTTGATCGCAAGGATCAGTTCGCCGAGAGTTCGTTCTTCCGGCATGCGGAGTTCGCTCGCCAGTGTTTCAAAGAACTGCATGACGAAGAAGTCGTCATTAGTTCTAGTGTAGCCCGCTACCGCAGCCGGCCCCCCGGAAAGAAACAAGATGGTTTCCCCGATGCTGCATCCGCCGCCTTCAGGGTCGAGCACAGAACATCCACCGGTCACAAACGGGCCGCTCACCGCGTCTATCGAGAAGTGCTCAATGTCGTAGCGCGTAATCCCCTCAACTTGATCGGCCCGATGCATGGTCGACAGTGCGCGACGATTGGCATGGCCCGCGTACCCCTACATAGCAGGGCGGCGCGCCAATGCCTCGCGAAGGACCTCCGCGCTTTCTTCAAACGGATAATGGTCGTTCCCCGGAAACGCAGTGCGGACACGGAGTTTGAGATTGGGTTCCAATACGCCGCGGATCCCATCTATAAACGCCGCGGACACGTTGTCCACAACACGCTGAGCGGAGAACCCGCCAAACGCGAGCTGCTCGTCAGCGGGCTGCCTGCCGACCAGCAAGAACAGGTGCGGCGAGAGCGAATCCAACTCGGTCTCGTACCGCACGACTTTGCCTGCCAGCCGGCGGAGTCTCTCGCCATCGTCCGTAGGAAAGCGGCCAACGGCGAGCCGGGGCACACCGGCGTCGTCCGGCATACCGTAGGCGTCGTCAGTCAGAATGGGCAGGTCTTTTTCATACCGCTGCGTTTTGTAGTTGGGCATTCGCACCATGGGCAATAAAGCATCGCTGCCCACCAGAAGAACGTGAGACAGGGCGGCGTGTGCAGATTTCTCGGCAGCGATAGCGGCCTTGACGTCGTCCGGGGCGGGCTGATTCATTTGCCGAACGACAACTTCCCATCCCTGCCTCCGCCGGAGCGCGATCAGTTCTGCAAGGTTGCGTTCTGTGTCTTGGATTACGCTTACAACCAGGTAGGTCCCTCTTGCCGCTTTGTTTTGGGGCGTTTCGCCGCACCCGGCGATCAGTGCCGAAACGAGGGTGAGAGCAGCTATCCTGAAGCCGTGCCGCAAACCCAAACCCCTTTTCAGATTACCCCGCCAAAAGTCGGCCCTCACCGTCATTGCGAGGAGTCTTCGACGAAGCAATCACTTTCCGCCAAAAGCGTCGAGTTGACTGTGGAAAGCGATTGCCACGTCGCTCCCCACCTGAGGCGGGTCGCTCCTCGCAATGACGGCAAGGGCGCCCGCCCAGACTTCTGGCGGGATAATCTTTTCGAAAGGTCAGTCGGCGAACAGTGCGATGGGTTCATCGTAGTAGATCTCGACGAAGCCTTCCGGCACATCTTTCGAGATGCCTATGAAGACCTGCGTGAAGTAGTACCCGCCTTCACCGTCGCTGGCCACGCCCATACCGGTGTGCGTGAAGTTCGTGTTCAGGATATTCGCGCGATGGCCGGGGCTATTCATCCAACCATCGACGACCTGTTCGACGGCGTTGCTATAGTTCGTCCAGGCGATGTTCTCGCCGGCCGTATTGTACGTGATTGCCGCGTCGGCCATCCGATCGAACGGGTCGTCGCCGTCCGGGTTGACGTGGTCGAAGAAGTCGCGATCCGCCATATCTTCGCTGTGCGCGCGGGCCACGGCACGCAGATCCTCGCGCATAGTCAATATACTCAGTCCTTCGGCCACGCGCTCTTGGTTCACGGCGTCAAATGCGTCTTCCTCTTTCGAGGAAATATCCAGGCTGACGCCGTCGCCGTTCGTCGGACCTGGGATTCCGCCCAGCGGGCACCCAACCGAGACCAGCGCCGTCGAAACTGCGACAATGAATAGGCGGACTTCTATTCGATTCCTCATATCCGTCTCCTCACGCGGTTCAATATGCCCGGCGCCGTTCTTTCCACGCCGCCGCCAAAAGAGCAGCGGGCGCGGCCTATTGTTTCTCGGTGCCTTTCGTAAGAAGCGTCACGTTGCCCTTCGTAAAGAATCCGTCGAAACCCTCGTACCGGTGAATGTACTCGTTGACCAATAACGTGTGTTTTGACGGCGCCGAGAACGCTTGTTTGAGACCCTCTTCTTCCGAACCCACAAGTTCGACCATGAAGGACATGCCGGCCCGGCAAAGCGCGTCGTATGTGGCGTCGATATCCTCCGTACGAAACGCCATATGATGGGCTCGAGGGCCGTAGTTGTGGGTAAATCGCTCCGTCGGCCCCGAGACCTCGTCGTTCCTATAAGGGGCGATACCCGATGTGAACACCATGGCGAAACGCGCCCCCGGCATGCGCGCCACATTCGTGATCGAGTTGAGCGATTTCACATAGATGGCAAAGTCGAACCCGTAGTTCGTCAACCGGAGAAACTCGACGATCGCCGCATCCCGGGCCTCGGCCTTGACGCGCGTCGCGACGTGATCGAGTTCCTTGATCTTTCCGCGATAAGGAACGGCCGGAACGTCGACGCGCCAGTCCAGTTCGCGGCATCCCGGCGTCCCGTAGCCCCGCCCGGCATCGTGCCATTCAATCAGCCCCACGGCGTTCCCCGTGAACGGCGACGGCGCGGTCTCGATGAAAGAGAACGCGTCGTTGCGGTATACGTTGTCCGTCATGAAGTCTATGCCCCGCGACTTCTGGATGGCCGTGTACTCGTCGAGGTTACGGCACTCGAAAACGAACGTCTCGAGGCGGGTGTCCGGCAGGTGTCTCGATTTTGGAAACTGGTTGAGCAACGCGAATGGATTTGAAGCGTTCAATCGGGCCGTAACCAGGATATCCGCCGAAGCCTCGGCCCGCAACACACACGTCCGTCTGCGCGGGTCCTCGAACGCCTCGCGGACCTCGAAACCCGTGTAGTGAACCAGTTCGGCCACCGCCGCACGTTGCATCTCGGGTTCGACGTTTATGACCACGCCCACGAGGTCGCCCACGAGCCCGTCGAGCCCGAGGCGCGCACGATCCTCGAGGGCCCGCGCCACCTCGCGGCGCAACCGTTCCTCGCTGTTCCTGAATAGGCGCGCCGCGGCCATTCCGTCTGTTTCGCTAACCGCGGTAGGGTCACAGCACATATCGCCTCGGTTCTCCACCCTTCTCGCCCCCGTTGGTTGCCCCCTTACTTGTCTTTCTGAGCGGCCGGCGCCCTTTCTCGCTCGAGTCGTTCGAGGTCCCACAGTTTCGCGTATTTGACGAACACCGAGAACGCTGCCAGCATACACAACACCGCCCCATGATACCCGTCGCGGAACCCGTGCCGGATAACGTACATATTCACGAAGCGCGCAAGCGGCCGCAACGTCAGATCGAACAAGGTCGCACGTTTGCCCCGATCGTACCGATCTTCAGCGGCCCATGTAGTGAAACGCTGGAAGGTACGGAAATACTCCTCGAAATCCCGTTTGTCGTCGTGGAGCATGGGTTCGTCAATGACGCCCACGGTTCCGTCGACGTCAATCGTAGCATGCACCCGTTGCGCGCGATACCTCCCTTTGCTCGTCCGAAACAGGCGTACGTTGTAGTCTCGATCCAGGCCGCAGTGCTCGATCCACTTGCCCATGAAAAGCGACTTGCGCCTAATCTTGTAGGCGTCGTGGCCGGCCGGTGACTGGACAATCTCCTGAATTCGCCGCGCCAGTTCGTGCGATACCCACTCATCGGCATCCAACACGAGCGTCCATTCCGTCTCGATTTGAGGAATTGCCCAGTTGCATTGATCCGCCTTGTTGACGTACTCGTGAACAAGCACGTGGCTTGTGTATCTGCGTGCCACCCCGTCGGACCCGTCCGTCGTGTTCGCATCGACCACACAGAACACGTCGTCGGCCCACGAGACGCTTTCGAGACATCGCGCAAGCCGATCCCCCGCATTAGGCACCAACGTCAAGACGGTAACGGTACTCACAAGCATTACCTCGTCATCGCGCCGCACCGGCGCCGCACCGCGCCGTCATTGTATTCAAATGAGGCCCCATAGCCAAGCTTCGGGGGCGTGCGCGGTTTTGCCGCCCCGCGTCACGTCTCGGCGCCTTCATGCCGGGCGCCGTGCCGACAACCCGCTCTTGTCGTCGGACCAGGAAGAGACGACTACCCCCAGACACGCTCGTGCCAATTGGCACAATTCCCCTGCTCGCAATCCAGCCGTGAGCCCATCACGTTCACGCAGCGCAGCGGACGAAGTGAACGGATTGGGCCAACGGAACCCTTTCCAGAGGATTAACAATGAGGCAAGTCGTTGGATTGACGGCACGGACAGACCACGCTATACTTATGGTACCACCGGGAGGTTGACGCGGTTGGCGGATTACGACGACTGCATAATATGCAGTTCCGTGAACCGCGTGTACGTTTCCGAGCGACATACGGAGAAGGCACCGTGGGTCTCTGCTACGACCCCAGAAACACAGAAATAAACGGCTGTCCCTATTTGCTTCCCAGAAATAAACGGTGGCTGTCCCTATTTGCTCTATTTGCTCCGAGTCCTGGCTGGGCAACGGCGACTGTCGCAAGCACGCGAGGGAATAGGGATTGTAAGCGCGAGTTTGCGATGGTAGGCGGGGCGCCTGTGTTGCTTGTCCCTTCCATCGACATGGCGGAGGAACCATGAAGCGTCGGTGGCTGCGTGTCGCGCCGGCGGCCGGGGGGCTGTGCGCTGTCTGCGTGATAGCACTCTTCATAGTCCCGCGAGTGTTCGATGGCATGCCCCGCCTAATCGAGGGAATCTTCGAAGTGCTCGATCCGGTGATTCCCAGGCGATTTAGACCTGTAACGGTGCCGGTCGTGGAGGATCCGAGAGTGGTTCACGCCCAAGAACCCCACGCTGAGGCCGGGGGCCTTTTCTGCGAGTCCGTGCTCTTCACCGGCGACAACGGCAAAGTTATGGTGCTTGGATATCTCGATATGAAGAGTGAGAGTCATCGTTATTGGCGTCTTCCCCATCTCCTTAGCAGGCCCTTTGTGGCGACCTATGACCTCGCCTCGGGAGCGTTCCGCGAATTGGTGACTCATTGGCCCGCAGGTGCTTACGGCGAGACCTGCCTTTGGCACATACGAACCACTGACATGAATGTTTACTTCGGGTTGGGCAGTGACAATGACTATCTTGTGTACGGTGACGAAAAAGGTGTAGAGCATCTTCAGGATGCCGAGCGGACAGAACGGCGTTATCGACGCGGGGCCGGGCGCCGCGCTCCGCCTTTTAGGCGTAGGTACTACTACCGGATGCCGATTAATGGCGGGGCGTTGAGTCCTTGGAAACCGCTCGCCGAGTTCGCCAGAGGGCGGCTCGCACAAGAATATGACTGCGTTATACCGGTCTACGAGTGTTACGACGAAGGGTATGTTGTCGCTCAGTGCTGGCAAGAGCGGGACCTCAGCAAGGAGTACGTGCTTTACGACGTTGTGCTTGAGACAATCATCGGCCGAGTGGTCCAGTCCGCTCGTGAGGCAGGCATCTCAATACGGCCATTCGAGCGTTTCGGAGATCACAGGCAATTCCTGGCTGTGACGGAAACACACGGGGAGCCGAGCTCTTCTTCCCGGTTCGTAATCAGGATATTCCAGTTATCGCCCGTGTTCTCTGAAGTGGGTGTGATTCCGTTGCCCTTGAGGGCTTTTCCTTTTCCGCCAATTCTGATGTGCGAAGTGGCCCCGAATGAATTGCTGGTTATGGGCCACATATTTTGCTTGGCGGGACTCCCGGACGAGGAGGGGCATATGCCGATGTGTGAAATTCCAAACGCGGTATTTACGTGTGTCCCCGGCCCGCGTGGCCCCACACTCGAAGTGAAAGGGACAATTTACTGGTTGACGCCTGCGACGGATGTGTATTACCCAAGCGACTTCTGGCCTCTCGTCTTTCGTGACGGTTTACTATATCTCATGGAATACAGGTCAACCGATGATGGTTCCTTTTACCCGTTCCTCTTCGTTGAGCCATATCCTGAGAGACCCGAACCAGACGCGTTCACTCTACCCGGACCGTGCCTCGGCATCAACACGGACGGAAGCCTCGTGGCGACGGCCCAACCCAGTGGATTTCGCATTTGGTCCATTGACTTCCCAGATATTCACGAAGTCGCCTCATGCCGTCTTGCCTACGATCCGGAATCCCAGGGCGTGGTCGTCGCAGACGTCCAGGAAGCGGCCGGAGAAACGGCTTCCCACGAACCCCTGTACCGTTGGCTATACGACCCAGATTTGGCAGTAAGATGAATTGTAATGTGCTTGCACTAAGGTCCGCCAAGAGAGAACTCTGGGAAAAGCGGCGGGGATCTGGCTGGATCTGGCTGATCTGGGGGGGGATCTTGGGGATCTGTGGATCTGGGCGTGGATCTGGCGTGATCTGGGGACGCGGCGTGATCTGGGGACGTCCATGATAAGGATTTGTCAAGGGCAAAACGGAGATTTGCCTCCCCCGGGTCTTTTGGCTTAGGTTTCCATGGTATACTTCCTCTTGCCCG
>DUZM01000267.1 GCA_013349485.1 Candidatus Hydrogenedentota bacterium
ACAAAGCGGCAAGCACGCGGAGTTGCAGCCGAAAAGGGAGTCTTGACACCACGGCGCCGGGCGCGTCCGTTTGCCCACGTTTCCGCAACGCCAGCAGCATAAGCATCCCAAGCCCTTGCAATGCCGTGAGAAGGAGCCCGAAATAATGAAGATAGCAGTGGACGGTACCAACGCACACGTAGGCGGCCACGAGACCATAGGGTGCGCGGCCATTTCCGTAAACCCGGTCAATTATGCCGACCAGTATGAGGCTGCTCAGAATGGCGAGCAAAAGCATCATCACGTAAGGCCCTACATCCTGGCTGTAGTGCAAGGGCGCCCAGCTAAACGCGAACAACGCTGTTGCGATCAGCGCCTCGTTCTCTGAGTATAAGCGTTTCGCGAGGTGGAACATGCACAACACGGCCAAGGCGCCGCACACGGCCGAGGGCATGCGCAAGACGACCTCCGATTCGCCGAAATACTTCCTGAGGTAGTGCAGCATGTAGTAGAAGGTGGGCGGATGCACGTCGGTGGCGACAACTTCCGCCGGCCCGCCCAACGCTCCAACCAGGGTGCTTCGATAAAGCCTCGAGAACTCATCGTTCCACAACGATTCCCGCCCCAATCCGTAGAAGCGCGCTCCCGCGCCAGCCAGGATGACCGCGACGGCCAAGGCGCGCATCACGTTTCGCTTGCGACGGCCGGTTTGTCCCATGTTGCACTTGTCCCGTGCGCGGTTGTTAGGCGTTGTCCCCGCGTTGAATTCGTTCCTTGGACAACGCGAGGATTTTCCCGGCGTGAATCTGGCAGATGGCCAGCGCCAAGGCGTCGGCGGCGTCGTCGGGCCGCGGCAGCGCCTCAAGATTGAGGAGGATTTTTACCATTTCCTGCACTTGTTTCTTCGAGGCCTTGCCGTACCCGACGACGGCGTTCTTCACTTCGAGCGGGCTGAACTCGCCGATCGGACAGCGCCGTTGTTCCGCCGCAAGCGCAATAACGCCGCGCGCCTGCGCCACCTTGAGCGCCGTGGTCACGTTTCGCGAGAAGAAAAGCTTCTCTATCGCCACCGCGTCTGGCGAGTACGTATCGAGGAGACGCGCCGTCTCCTCATAGATCGCGTACAATCGTTCGGAAAAGGTTCGGTCGGCCTGGGTCGTAATTGCGCCGTGGGCAACGTGGCGGAGCCGATTGCCTTGCCCATCGACAACGCCGTACCCCGTCGTGGCGGTGCCGGGGTCGAAGCCCAGCACCCGCATCTAGCTGTCCATTGCGGCGACCATCTCCTCCTCGGAGATGTCGAAGTTGGCATACACGTGCTGCACGTCGTCGTGGTCTTCGAGCGCCTCCATGAGCCGCAATACGTTTGCCGCATCTCGGCCGGCAATTCTTACCGTGGTTTTCGGCACCATGGTGAGCTCGACGTTCTCGGCCGAAAGCCCCATACTCTCGAGCGCTTCGGCCACGGCGTGCAGTTCATGCGGATCCGTCGTGATCTCGTAGGCGTCGCCTTCCATGTCCACGTCTTCAGCGCCCGCGTCGATGGCCTTCTCGAACACGTCGTCGTCGGTGAGGTCCCCTTTCGGTACGGTGATTATGCCCTTCGGCTCGAAGTTCCACCTTACGGCCCCGCTTTCCGCCATGCTCCCGTTGTGTTTGCTCAACAAATGGCGGATCTCGGCCACGGTACGGTTCTTGTTGTCCGTGAGCACGTCCACGATCACGGCGACGCCGCCTTGCCCGTAGCCCTCGTAACGCGACTCTTCATAGCTGGCGCCGGGAAGCTCGCCGGTGCCTTTCTTGATGGCGCGATCCACGTTCTCCTTAGGCATATTCTGCGCCCGCGCGGCCATCAAAACCGTCCGCAACCGCGCGTTGCTTTCCGGTTCGCCGCCGCCCGTTCTTGCCGCGACGGCAATCTCTTTGGCGAGCTTTGAGAAGACCTTGCCGCGTCTCGCGTCTGCCGCGCCCTTCTTACGCTTGATTGTGCTCCATTTCGAGTGCCCTGACATCTACTGCGATCTCCGTTTTCCACCTCGTGCGCCACCAAGACACCACTTTCAACCGGGGGCGAGTATACCATGTTTTGCGTACACGGCGCCATCAGCCGGTTCCATTATGTGACGATACGGGGGGTTATTTCTGGCGGGGTTTACTTGCTGAGTAGACGAATTACGAAGTTAATGACGAGGGTCAAAACGATGCTCACGATAATGCAGGTGCCGAGCGGGAAATGGAATGAGAACTGGCCGTGTCTGATGTTCACGTCGCCAGGGAGGCGCCCGACAGGCAGCCCCATCTTGCCCGCCACCCATAGCAGGGCGCCGACGATGATGAATCCCAATCCGGCCACGACTATCCATTTCCCGACATGCGACAGGTCCATTGCAGTACCCCGTGCCATTCTGCCGCGGCTGCGCCTTACCCCTATCTTAGCGAAACCGCGTGCGCTGAAGCTACATCCTGCCCTCTACGTTCGGAGGCTGCCCTGTTTTCCGGGCCTCATGTAAGCAAATGGACGTTGCCGATGCGCACCCGCGTGAGCCCCGCCGCTTCGGCCGCGGCAAGGCAGTCCGTCGCTTCACGACGCGAAGTGGTAGGCAAATCCGCCATCTCGAAAGAGCCGCGGAATGCAAGTAGTGCGTAGGGGATGCTCGGATCGAGCTGTGCGATAAACTGCGCGATCCGACCCACTTGCTCGGCGTCGATGTACCCCGGCACTAAGAGCGTAGATGCCGCGAGCAACGGCGGGGCCCGCCGCCGGACGATCCAATCGGAAACATGCTCGAAGTTCTCGAGCGTTCTTCGATTGGACGCGCCGCACAGGGCTTGATGCAGTGAGTCATCCCAGGCTTTCAGGTCGAACTTGATACACCCGCCGCTTTCGAGCGAAACGGCTGCCATGTCCTCGAGCGCTCGCCGGCATACGGAGCCGTTGGTTTCCCAACAGACGCGCAAGATGCGGCCGCCCCGCTGTTTCCGGGCCAGGTGCGCCGCGCTCAAGGCGTGCTCGACTTGGCATGAGGGGTCTCCGCCGAAGAAGCAGATGCATCGCGTGCGTGGGTTCACCGCCGCGGCCACCTCGTCGCTCGAGTGCCGGGGCCCTTCGATGCTGTGATCCTTGTAATGCCAGTTCTGGCAAAAAAGGCAGTCGAATGAACAGGCTTCGTAGAACACGGCGAGATTGAAATAGCCTCGTTCAGGCCCTTCCGTGTCGGTGAACGTGTCGTAGCCGGCCGGGCCGGACGCCGGGCACACCCAATCGGCCACGCAATTCGTCGGGAGCGGGTCGTGGTACCATTGCACCGCGCCGCACTGGGCGTCCCCGCCCACGAGTTGCCCGCGGTCATTGCGTCTAACGCCGCAGTACCCGATCTGGCCCTCCTCAATATCGCACGCATTTGTGCACAGCCGGCAGCCTAGCCCCTCAGCCGTTCGAGGCGGCCGGGCAGGCAGGCCGAATTCGCCGCGCGCGCGGGCGTGAACCGCCGCCGCTTGCTCGCGGGTCGCCGCTGCGTCGGCCAAGATGCACGGCGCACACAGCTGCAGCGCGCTGCTGATATACGTCAAGCGGCGTTTGCATAGTACGCATTGGCCCATTTCAGTGCTCCCGCCTCCGGAAATCGCCCTGAATCACCGCCACACCCCGCAAACGCTCATTCCACCAAAACCATGCCGAAATAGTGCTGCGGGCACTCGTGATCGCGGATCACCTCGATGGTGAATCCGTGTTTTCTCACCGTGGCGAATACGTCGATGCCGCAGGCCTCCATGGATGGTCTGGCCTCGTACGGATGCCGGCACCCTCGGTCGAAGGCACATTCCTCACACAGGCCGCAGGGGCCGGCGCCGAGGCCAAATGCTTTGTAGCAGCCGGATAGAAACAATTCCCGTTCCAGGTCAGCGGCAATCCGTTTTGCATCCCCGCGCACGGCCTCGAACAACACGGCCCGGCGGTAGCCGTCAAGCATAACGCGCGTGTCTGCCGGCGTGGGCGTGTGGGGTGGGCAAACCAGGCTCGACCCGAACCCGCCGCAGCCGAACTGGCATTTCCAGCGCACCCATGCGCCGGTCTCGACCGTGGCCGGCGAGATCGCCTTTGCGCCCGTTGCACCCGCTTTGGCGGCCATTTCAAGGAGGCGGGCGTCCTCGGGAACTGCCGATCGACTTGTCGAGCTCGGCTTACGCGGCATCGGCACGTTTCCTTTCTGCGACCAAATCGTGTGCCCGAGCGATTACTCACGAGGCATGAAAACACACCGAGTGGTTCTCAGTGTGAGGACTTAGGATCCGGGTTTATGTGCCCCGTCGGTTCTCCAAGAACGCTATCGAGACGGCGGGAGACCCAGCGGAAGTCGTCGTCGAAGCCAACCTGCTGATAGAAACGAAGGAGATTGCGGTAGCGGGCCGCCACGTCGAAACCAATACTGTGTTGCAGTTTCCGAAGACAAACCGGACAAGATGGAGCGGCCGGGAGTCGCTCTCATCCAGATGATTCGAGCCGTTCAAGACGCATTTGAAGAAAATGCAATGATTCAAACCGAACATGTGCCCCGTCTCATGGACAAGAACCTTGCAGCTTCGGCGCAAAAGAACCTTCTCGTAGTCCGTCCCCCGGTCGTCTCCATAGAAGGCGGGGTCGTACCGAACAAAACTGTACACACCGACACGCTCGCGGAGTGAAGCCTGGCCGAACACGAAATTCCACGACGGATCGGGATAGAGGTCCTCCATAGTAATAGCCAACTTACAAAAGGCGTCGGCAGGCAGTCCCTTTTTCAGGCTCGATAGTATGTCCCCAGTCAGGAACTGTCGGTTCCCTGTGTAACGGTTGATACGCGTTGTCAACTGTAACGAGCTCAAGTCCAGAGCCGGCAACACCGTCACTTCCATGTCGAAATACGCCGCGGCGTACGCCCTCAGTAGCTCGAGCGGCGGCGCCTTGTGTTCTGGGAAATCGCCCAGCGGCTGCAAATAGACTTTCGTGCGTGACGTGTCCGGGCGGTTCGGCTTGGACCTGGCGAACTCCTCGAAGGTCTGGCCCGGTTCATGACGTACCGCCAGCCAGTCGCCCGCATTTGGCGATGGGATAGGCTCGAAGTCCGCGCCCGGCTCGAACGCTTTCCGTAACGTCGCAGGGAGGCCGTCAATTGGGCCGATCGCCTCGACCCTCTCCTCGGCCGTAGGCGGGGAGAAACTCGACGCGGCACCCATTAGAAGACTCAGAACAAGTATCGCCAAAACAACGTTCCCTTTTGCCCTAAGCGGCGCATTGCCTGCGGACACGATACATACGGCCGCCAGGAAAACCACGCCCTACACGCCATTGCGGGGAGCGACCTCGCCGTAGGCGGGCCGAGCGACGCGGCAATGCCATTCGTTTCCAGCCGCGGCTCTGTGTGTATCCCTAAGTAGATTGCTTCGTCGGAGACTCCTCGCCGTGACGGGTCTATTCAGGTTGCGGCTGCGCCGCCCATATGATCTTATACGTGCCGAGGACGGCGGTCAACAGCGGGACCCACGCAGGGAGAGGCTTCACAAGGGGTTCTGTAGAAGCAGAAACAGGGACAGGCGCCCGCCTGGAGAGCGAGGCGCACTGTCCCTATTGCCCTCATTTACGAATGATGGTTAGGGCGGACTAAACGGCGCTCAGTGATGACTGAAGCAACGTTCGCCGGTAAACACCATGGTCGCGTTGGCGTCGTTGCACGCTTCGATGGCCTCGTAGTCGTTAACACTGCCGCCCGGTTGTGCGATCGCCGCGATGCCTTCGCTCGTCGCCGCGTCCACGGCGTCCCGGAACGGGAAAAATCCGTCCGACGACATGACGGCGCCGTCGAGCGTTTCGACGCCTTTGTATTTCTGTTTGGCCTTGACCAGGGCTTGTTGCACAGCGCCCACACGATCCTGTTCGCCGGTACCCACACAAATCGTCTGGCCGTTCTTGGCGATAACGCACCCGTTCGAGCGCACGTGGATGTTCACGTACCACGCAAACAGGAGGTCGTCCAGTTCTTGCGCCGTAGCCTTTCGCGCAATGTCAATGCGCCCTTTCGTCTTGTGTTCATTGTAGGCCGGCATCAGGTCGGCGACGCTCTTGACGCGCGACAGATACGGCGTTGCAAGCACGACACTACCGTCGTCGAAAACCTTCATTTCCAATACGTCCGTCCCGTCGTCAACGTATTTCGGAAGCGTCGAGATATCCGGCAGCTTGATTACACGAATCTCCTTGTTCCGCTTGAACTTCTCGAAATTATTGAGGGCCTCGAGCGCTTCCGGCGCAAAATCCGGCGCCGCAACGCCCTCGACAATGCTCTGCATGATCTCTTCTGCCGTGTCGCCGTCCAGGGTCGCGTTGAACGCCACCACGCTGCCGAACGCCGCTTGTGCGTCCGCGTCGCGCGCACGCTGATACACTTCTACGAGCGGCGTGTCGCCGTTCTGAATAGCCGCGCCGGACGGGTTGCAGTGTTTCATGACCGCGCATGCAGGCCGCGCCATATACTTTAGAATCCCGACGGCGTGATGCATATCCTCGAGGTTGGTCTGCGACAAGCCGCTCTTGCCGGTCTTGAGGATTTCGTAAGCGCCCAGAACAAGGTTGGCGCCGTCTGCGGGCCGGTAGAAGGCGGCCGGCTGATGCGGATTCGTGCCGTAACGCAGGTTCTCCACTTTGGCGTAGGTCCGGCCCAGAATCTCGATCGTCTCCGGGAGATCGCCCTCCGTGCGCGTCCGATACATTTGCTTGAGGTCTTTCTCTGCCATGATGCTGTCCTCCAGGTCAAGCAGCCCCTGAAAACAGTTACGCCCGGGCAACTGTTTCCAGTGCCCAGGCGATCGGCAGTGCCATTACGCGGGCCGCTCCCCCGTGGTTGCCTCCACGCAAAGTCGCCAGTCGCGGCCCCGCTTGTTTCCTCTTACCCCGATATTCTGCCACAAACCCTGTGGGAATTCAAAGTTCTATAAAATGGGGCTTGACACGGGGCGTAAATTGTATCATAATACGCATACAATTGCGCCCTGCACTTCGGAGGTCGGAACGTGCATATTCGGATATCGCTTGGCGATGGCGTGCCCATCTACCGCCAAATTGTGAACCAAGTCAAGTACTTGGTGGCTTCGAGACAACTTTTGCCGGGCGACGACTTGCCGCCGATTCGTCTGTTGGCGCAGCAACTCTTGATCACGCCCAACACCGTGGTGAAGGCGTATCGTGAATTGGAGATCGAAGGCGTGATACACAAACGGCGGGGCGCAGGGACATTCGTTTCCGAGGCCGCATCCCCGTTGGCACGAAACACACAGCGCAAAATCCTTGCTGAACGCGCCGACCTGTTGCTTGCAGAGGCGCGGCAGATGGATTTCACGTTTGATGAAGTGGTCAAACTCCTCGAGCAACGACAGAAGTTGCTTGACGAGGGTACCGTGGAGAAAAAGCATGAGCGCAGGCAGCTTTACTGAATCGGAGAAGGTCGTTGAGATTGAGAATTTGTCGCGTCGATTTGGCGCGACCGTCGCCCTCGATTCGGTGGATCTCGAGGTGTCGCGCGGTGGGGTATATGGTCTGGTAGGCGCCAACGGCGCGGGCAAAACCACGCTCATCAAGCACGTTTTGGGTTTGCTGAAGGCCAAGACGGGCTCGGTGCGCGTGTTTGGCGAGGACCCCGTCAAGGAGCCTGTGAGCGTCTTGGGCCGAATCGGCTACCTCTCTGAGGAACGCGACCTACCGGACTGGATGCGCATCGACGAACTCATGCGCTATACCCGGGCTTTCTATCCGAAGTGGGATCAGCAGTACGCATAGGACCTCTGCAGAACTTTCGGGCTGGAAGATTCGCTCCGGGTTAAGGACCTCTCAAGGGGTATGCGCGCCCAGACGGCTCTGGTTACCGCCGTAGCCCACCGCCCGGAGCTGCTGCTGCTCGACGAGCCGTCAAGCGGCCTCGACGCGGTGGTTCGCCGAGACATTCTGGCCGAAGTCGTCCGTGCCGTTGCCGACGAGGGGCGCGGTGCTGTTCTCGTCGCACCTACTTGACGAGGTGGAACTGATGTCCGACTACGTAACCATGATACACGAAGGCAAGGTAGCGCTGAACGGCGCACTCGACGAGATAAAGGAACGCCATCGACATCTGACCATCCAGTTTGGCGCGCCCCGATCGCAGCCGCCGGAGCTTGCGGGGGCGTTGTCCGTCGAGGGAAGCGGCCGTGTCTGGACCGCTGTCTGCAATGGCGGCCTTGAAGGTATTCAGGAAACGCTGTCGAAAATGGGCGCTAGAATGGTGGAAGAGAGAAACGCCTCGCTGCAAGATATCTTTGTGGCGCACGTAGGCAGGAAGTGCCACTCTCCCGAGGAGGAATAACCAATGCGCTCCCCCGTATGGACGCTACTCTGGGCACGTTGGCGCTTCACCCGCAGGTTCGTCTTTCTTCTTATCCCGGGCATGGTGGTGGCGGTGTGTCTGATATACCTCACGTTAAGTTTTGCAACCATGTGGTTTCCCGTTCGAGGCGCCCTAAGGACGCCCGAGGATAGGGACGGCCTCGTCGCTTTCTATATACTAATGCTCATGGGCATGGCGTGCGTTACAACCGGCTTTGGCGAAACGCAGGTCCCCGGATTTCCCACCCACGGATTCTCGTTGCCCGTCAGAACAGCCGTTCTGGTGGCTTGTCCAATGGGATTTGGGGTCCTTTGCACTGCGCTGACCTACATCGCCTCTGCGTGGGTCGTATCCCGCGTTACCGGCCTGGGCCTTCCACTGTGGTCAATGGCGCTTTTTCTTGCCACGATTACGGTCGGCCTGCAGACGGTCAACTGGTCGCTGGGCGGGCAAACACGCCGCATATTCGCTGGCGCGCTGGTGATCACGGCACTGTGCACGTGGCTGTTCCTCCAGTGGGGTTTTCTAAAGGACCCTGCGACCTTCGCAGCACGCCCCTCCTTTTCCATAGGGTCTTATCTATTCCTCACCTCGATTTGCGCCGTGTTCGTTGGGTTAGCCATTCCGAGCGTTGATCGGCGCCGCCACGGCGAAGAGTCTCGGATGCCGGGGCCCGCGGACTTGATATACGCTGCCGTGCGCAGGCTCCATTGGCCCGTCTCGGCCTATAGATCACCCGAACAGGCCCAGTTCTGGTTTGAGATGAAGCGGTTCGGCGTTTTCCTCCCGATTATGAACGGGGCGGTGTTGCTCGCCATCCTTCTCGTCAGTTTTGTCGCCACCCGCTTCCCTTCGGTTGTCGAAGAGATCGGTGCACTGACAGCCATTTGGGTGATTTACGGAGAGGCGTCGGGCTTCACCCTCGTGTTAGTTGGCGCGGGGTGGGCCGCCGGGGTAGTCACCAAGAACCGCGTTGTTACCCGATTATCTCCTTTTGAGATGACTCGTCCCTTGGGCGAAACGTCCCTTGTCAGAATCAAGCTGAAGGCTTTGTTTTTCAGCCTTCTTCTGTCGTGGCCCT